>NC_021219.1:600000-900000 GCF_000392435.1 Candidatus Saccharimonas aalborgensis | reverse complement strand
GCTGTAATCCTACTACTCAGGCACGTGATGTTGCGCTATTAGCGGCAGCATACGGTATTGCGCATCATCAAGGGTATAATTTCTTCCCGCGGACACCTCATATTGAACATCTCATCGTACTTGATTTACAGCGCGCGTTACTGTGATACACTAAAGACATGAAGCACAAGCGTATTCGCGGTTTTACTCTCGTTGAAGTTGCTGTTGTTGTCGCAGTCATCGCCATCCTTGCAAGCTTGAGTATTTTGGCGTTTAACAAGGTACAAGCACAAGCATACGATGCCAGTCAACGGACTTTAATCATAGCTATTATGACTACATTCGATAAATATTATGATAAATATGGTGAATATCCGACGGGTTGCTCACTAAGTACGGTCGCTTCAGGTTGTCGTGCTAACCAATCTACAGTCACTACTACATCAACTGCAATCTATTCAAATACTACTTCGTCAACAATTGCATCTATGCCAGGCCTAGAAAGTCTTGGGACTGTTCTCGGAAATACTTCAACGACACCGATTAATGGCACCTACCTAACATATGGTGTATACTATTGGGGACAATTAGGACAATATCCAAATGCAGGTTGCGGAACGGGGTGCTCTTCTGGCGTGTCAATTACTTCGCCAGGTGGCGGCATGGCCTGCAATTCTACCGATACTATTTATAAGATAGCAGGTGATACTCCTAGTAGCTATAGTTCATATACGCTTGCGTATCATTCAAAAGAAGATGGTCGTTGGCACATTTATCAAGGTAAGTATGGGCAGCGTCTTAAGTTTATGCCTGGGAATTATATTACTGCCGGTACAGCTATAGGAAAATGCGTGTTTGAAAACTAATTTAGCTTGTCTTAATCCGCCGATAGGCAAACTTCGTCGCCACACGCCAACCGCTGCGAGCATCACTATCTGCCTGATAAATGTGACCCTCGCGTATTTCCCGTACTAATAGAAGTGCGGGGTTGTAGGGGGCAAGCGTGCGATAAAACACGATGTCTGACTCATGAATTTCTTTTCGTCCAGGAAATACCAACGAAAAGCGTTCGCGGCCAATATCATCAAAATAATTTGGTCGTCCTTTTGGTGGAAAATACAGTTCGACGACAATTCCCATGCGTGCAGCTATTTTTTTGACATCGTTGAGCAACAGTTTTGAATGACCGTATATATAGCAATAGAGTTGTTTCTTTTTTGATAACAGTACCGTCGCACGCGCCGAATGTCCGACACTTATTCCGCGCACAATGACCTTTTCTATCTCTATATCGACACCAAACTCCTGTTTGGCACTTCGCTCGAGGGCAAGATCATCGTATATGTCATCATTCATTTGTTCTAATTATCGTATACCGCGCCAAAACTAGCAACACTAGCGTATAATAGTGGCTATGGATTACAACGTCTTATTGCACTTCGCTCGAAGCGGAGGAGGGGGCTCCAGTGGAGGTGGCGGCGGTGATATGGGACTTGCTATCGTGGGCTATATCCCAAGTTATTATCTCGGTAAACTTGTCAAGAAACTCTTTCCGCGCACACTGGAGCTTATCATTAGCGCCGCCTGTGCAACCGTGTTTTCAATCATTCTATTTATCATTGGCATTGTAGCCGGTGGCGCAATGTGGTGGTTCATGACACTCGTCATCATTGGTATTTGGCTCGGCTGGCACTCGGCATTCTTTGATATATGGGATAAACTCTCCAAACGAAGAAAAGCCGCAAAACAAAAATTGTCTTCCGCCGCACAAACTGACAATGCATGGGATGAGGCCTCACTCGTCTCATATGCACAGCAGGTATTCATGGCATATCAGTCTGATTGGTCAAAAGGTGATACGGGCCGAATTAAGACCTACGCGACCCAGCGATATACCTACCATGCTTACTTACTGATGCTCGCACTGCTACAGTTAGGACGACAAAATGTCGTAGGAAACCCTACTATACTTCGCTGCGAAATTATCGATATTCATGATGACGCCGACAACACCAAAGATAGTTTTACTGTTGCCATAGAGGCAACTGCTGACGATATTCTCATTGATACTGCATCAAATACACAGCTATTCCGAGATGCTTCTAGCTTCACAGAATATTGGACATTTCAGCGCAACCAATCTTCGTGGCTGCTTGATCATATCGAACAAAGCACAGCGGATAAATCGCTAGCGGATAATCAGCTCGCTGCCTTTGCGGCTGCAAACAACATGTATTATTCGCTTGACATGGGGTGGCTGTTCTTACCACGATATGGTCAACTTCTGGGTAACGGCAAGTTCGGCAAAAGTGATGTCAACAACCACGTTATTGGCATGTGGGACAAATACCTCGTACAATTCTACACACTGAGCCTTATGCCGAGCGATAGTACTGTCTTACCAAAAATCGTTGCCCAGATCTGCGTCCCAAAATCATATGGCGGTATCTGGATTCGTCCAAAATCAGGAAATATATTTAACAAAAATCTCTTTGGAGACGGAGCACCAAAAGGCTACACCAAATACGAGTTTGAGTGGCCGGACTTCAATAAGCGCTATGATGTATATGCTACTGACGCCGATCGCCTAGCGACGTTTGAACTACTCAATCCTGGATTTATGGCCTATCTCTATGACACAGATGGCAATATATGCATCGAAGTCACTGACAATATCATCTACCTCTACAAGAATCAAAAAGCGGCAACTTCCGCGGATTATCAACTTATGGTGACTCTCATGCAGAAGGCGTATAAGGAACTGCAGCTATGATATCTCTCCTCGAATCACTCCTCAGAGATTTTGGCCGCGGTGGCGGTGGTGGGTCCGGCGGTGGCGGCGGAGGTGGAGGTGGCGGTGGAGGTGGCGGAGGCCATAGTAGCGGATCTTCGGGCAGCGGCGATCCTCTTGATCCGTTCGTATCAATGCTCGCCACAACAGTTCTTTTAGGTGTCCTTACGACGTTAATAGGGGCAATTCTTCTACGGGACCTAAAAAAGAGGTTCCCGTCTGTGCAGCCTCGCACACTTATAAAAATTGAAGTCTTGGGTGCGGGTATAGCAAGCACCTTGTGTGCGATACTCTATTGGCCAATAGGACTCTTGTACGGCAGCAGCGTAATAATAGGCACCGTGGCAGGTATTATTCATGGTGCAAAAATAGCGGCTAGGTTACCCATTCCTCGGCGTTCACTAAAGATGGTTGGACCACAGCAGGCAACTACCGTACTCTCATCGGCTAAAACACTATTCCAAGATTATCAGTCTGCGTGGAGTAGAGGCGATAGTGCAGCTATCCGTTTGCTTACAACACCGTCCTTTGGAGATAAATCCGCCCTGCTACTCGAAGCTCTCGCTGTTTTGCAGCGCGTGAATCAAATGGACAATGTCCGCATCCGTGCATCGCGTGTTATCGATAGTAATGCTGAAGGAACTGTCTGTACAGTATTGTTTCGAGCCTCGGCTAAAGATACGTTGATTGACACTCCCACTGGGTCGACACTGTACAAAGACTCATCGACGTTTACAGAATACTGGCGACTCATTAAAAATGATACTGGTTGGCTCGTTGACGGCATCGACCAAAGCACGGCTGATATTGGCACACAGCGTGCCGATATGGTTAAGTTCGCAACAGACAATAAACTGTTTTATTATCTTGATATGGGTTGGCTATTCTTGCCAAGCCGCGGCAAACTATTTGGTAAAGGTAAGTTTGGCGTGTCAGATATAAATAACTACGTCGTAGGTAAGTGGGGTAGTTACCTTGTACAGTTTTATACATATAAGGCGTACGGTTCGTCCAGCAAGCCTATTGTCATCTCACAGCTTGCCGTTCCAAAATCATACGGCGGTATTCTCATTCAACCAAAAAAACTGTTTGGTAATAGTGCTCCTGATGGCTACACCAAATACGAGTTTGAGTGGCCCGACTTCAATAAGCGCTATGATGTATATGCAACTGATGCTGATCGATTAGCCACGTTTGAGTTACTTAATCCTGGCTTTATGGCGTATCTCTATGATACTGACGAACATGTATCAATCGAGGTGGTCGATACAATAATCTACCTTTACAAAACTGGTTCAGACCAAACGATCGACTATCAAACAGTGCTCACCATCCTCCAAAAAGCCTACAAGGAACTGCAACTTTGACAACGGCCTTCGACGCACGCTATCGCCAACTTAATGCCGCTCAACGCCAGGCTGTTGATGCCATTGATGGCCCGTTACTCGTGGTAGCCGGACCCGGCACAGGAAAGACCGAGCTCCTCGGTATGCGTGCCGCAAATATCCTCCGCTCAACTGATACATTGCCCGAAAACATCCTCTGCCTCACCTTTACCGATAGTGGTGCAGCCGCCATGCGTGAACGATTAGCAGGAATTATTGGTCCAGATGCCTATAGGGTAGCTATCCATACCTTCCACAGCTTTGGGACTGAAGTGATCAACCAAAACAATCAGTATTTTTATCATGGTGCGGCATTTCGTCCTGCTGACGAGGTAACCATGCACCAAGTGCTGAGTGAAATCTTTGATGAGCTTGATTATACAAACCCGCTCGCAAGCAAAAACAATGGCGAGCATACCCACCTCAAAGACACAATGAGTACTATTAGTGAGCTTAAACGCGCCGGACTCAGCAGTGATGAGCTCCTCGCTATTATCAACGCTAACGAAGAGGTGTTGGATAGCATTGAGCGCGATCTGACTGAAATTTTTTCCAACAAACCGAGCACTACTATGCTAAGTCTGCTAGTGCCCCTCGCCGAGCGAGTTGCAGCACTCGCGGTACCGACACTCCCATCTGGTATCACTCCGCTGGCAAATGTACTCGCACTCAGTATGGCTCATGCCTTTGATGAGGCTGTCGCCACCAATAAAACCACGCCTATCACGGCATGGCGCAACCAGTGGCTCGAAAAGAATACTGAGGGTGAGTTTGTGTTTAAGGACCGCAAACGTCACGCAAAACTACGTTCGGTTGCCCACATCTACTATGTCTACCTTTCGCGTATGGAGCAAGCCGGGCTATATGACTATGATGATATGATCTTGGGAGTAGTTCACGGCATGGAGACACAGCCCGACCTAAAGTACAACCTACAAGAAAAATATCACTATATCATGGTCGACGAATTCCAAGACACCAACCTTGCTCAACTGCGTATCTTGTTTGACCTCACCGATACGTCTGCAAACGAAGGTAACCCAAATGTCATGGCGGTTGGCGACGATGATCAAGCAATCTACTCATTTCAGGGAGCGGACGTCAACAATATTCACCGTTTTCGTAACCAATATCCCAGTCATCAAAGCATCGTACTGACCGAAAATTACCGATCGGGCGCTGCCATCTTACAACATGCCCGAGAGGTTATTGTACAGGGTACCGGTCGGCTAGAAACAACGATGGAGATCAGCAAGCAGCTCGAAGCGCAAAAGAAATCTGAGTCAACGGTCATACTTCAACAACTTCCCTCGGTGATCGAGGAGAGAGCCTGGATCGCGCAAAGCATCAAAGAACGTATCAAAAATGGAGCGACGCCTGCTTCAATTGCAGTACTTGCCAGACGACATCAAGACTTGGTTTCGCTCCTGCCATACCTCTATCATGAGGATATCGCTGTCAATTACGAGCGTCGAGACAATGTGCTCGACATCGAAGCAGTGAGGGCGCTCGAGCTACTGGCCCGTATTACCGTCTCGCTTCATGACTCAGAGTTCGATGTAGTTGACAGCCTAATGCCGCAGCTGCTCGGTCATCCGATGTGCAAACCAAATCCTGAGGCAATTTGGCGTCTTGGATTGACCTGTTACCGCGACCGTATCACCTGGCTTGAGGCAATGCAAAATTCAGAACGCTACCAACCGCTTGCCCAGTGGCTGATATCTCTCTCAGCTAACCTTTCGCATACGACACTCGAAGCGAGTATCGATATACTAACGGGCATACCGACCGAAGAAGAGTCTTCATCACACGACTATTCGTCGCCTCTCTTTGCCTATTATTTCTCAGATGAGCGCCTAAAAGACAACCCCGACGCCTACCTCACCATGCTGGAGGCACTCCGCACATTGCGCCACGCGCTCCGCCAGTATCGTCCCGACCAAGACCTCACGCTCCAGGATTTCCTTTCATTTATCGAGCTCCATCGACAGATGAAAACACCCCTTGTCAGCCTGCGACGGCCGAGTGAGCACGCCCAGGACGCTATTACGCTACTCAGCGCTCACAAGGCAAAAGGACTCGAATTCGATACCGTGTTTATTGTGAGCGCAATCGATTCTATTTGGGGCGAACGAGTACGATCACGAACCCGCCTCATCGGCTACCCCGAAAACCTACCGCTTGCGCCCGCTGGTAACACCTACGACGAGCGGCTGAGACTGTTTTTTGTCGCCATGACACGGGCGTGCCGTACCTTGATCATCAGCTATAGCCGTCACGACGAGCAGGAAAGAGACAGTCTGATCGCTCGTTTCTTGGTCGGCAGTTCACTTACACCGACAGTCTCAGTACCACAAACAACACTCGCGCAACTCACCGATCATGCTGAACTTGCCTGGCATGATACCATCACCAAACATCCTTCTATCACAATGAAACAGCTGCTCACGCCGCAGCTCGAAGCCTACAAGCTCTCGAGCACCCATCTCAACGCCTTCATCGATATCACCCGCGGCGGGCCGCAAGCATTTTTGCTGCATAATTTGCTCCGTTTTCCGCAGGCAAAATCGGCTGCTGCTTGCTATGGTACGGCTATTCATGCGGTATTGCAGCGCGCGCATACACATCTCGCGGCAACTGGTGACCGGCGGCCAGTCGAAGATATCCTCGGTGATTTCGTGACCGAACTCCAAAACCAACGCTTGCCGGCAGCTGAATTTGCTCTCTATAGCAAAAAAGGTGTCGATAGTTTAACGCGTTTCCTCGATGCAAAATACAGTACGTTTACCGCCACTCAAAAAACTGAACTAAACTTTAGCACGCAACATGTCCAGCTCGGCGACGCCCGCCTGACAGGCTCACTCGATCTTGTCGACATCGCCGACAACTCAATTGTCGTCACCGACTACAAGACAGGCAAACCCAGCCGCACCTGGAATGGGAACAGCGAGTATCAAAAGATCAAGCTGCATAAATACAAGCAGCAGCTGATGTTTTATGAACTCTTGGTGAGCAAATCGAGAGACTATAGCAAGTACGCGTTTACAAAAGGCGTGCTACAATTCATCGAACCCGACCAATCAGGTGTTATTCACGATCTAAGCTTGACGTTTACCGAGGAAGAATTAGCCGAATTCTCCGATCTCATCGCGGCCGTATGGCACTGCATTACAGCGCTTGAACTTCCCGATACTAGTAGTTTTGAGCCGACCCTCAAGGGCATCATAGAATTTGAACACTATTTGATTGACAATTTCGCAAAAAAATAGTAGAATAACATCGGTCATACTCAAGGCTCTCGACACCCATAGGGAGGTGAACTATGCCACGAGTCCCGTGTCCGCACGCCTACCCGCACTGGCCGCACAAGCCGTGTGACAGTAAGGGCTGTAGCGGCTGCGACAAGAACGGGGTCATCTGTTCCCGTTGCAAGCAGCCGCCCACTCGTCAGGGCATGATTGACATCTGACCACCTCCTACTTGCTCATGCTTGCGATCGTCTCAACAGCATGATAGGGTAGGACAGCGGGCCGACGGCTGTACAAGTTGTCGGCCCGACCGGCCTCATTAGCTCAGTGGTAGAGCTGCGGCTTGCCAAGTCGTGGAATGCCAGCAACACCGGCACACGCACAGGTTCGATTCCTGTATGGGGCTCCAGTACCCCCTAGGGGGTACTACTACGGGTTCACCGCCGGGACACACAAGTCCCTGGCGGTGAACCCGCTCTTCATTATTCGCTATAATAACTATCATGTCGACATTTTGGCACACCCTTCCTCGACCTTTTTTCATCCTCGCTCCTATGGAGGCGGTGACAGATGTCGTATTTCGCCATGTTATCACGCGTGCGGGTCAGCCAGACGTGTTTTTTACTGAGTTTACTAACGCGATGGGGTGGTACCGAGCAGGCGACAAAGCCATCGGCGGTCGACTAATCAAGACTGACGACGAATCGCCGATTGTTGCTCAACTATGGGGGAGTGATCCCGAAGCCATGGCGGCTATGAGTGGGTACTGCCGTCAGCTCGGATACGATGGGATTGATATCAATATGGGATGCCCCGACCAGTCCGCCGTCAAAGCCGGTGGTGGTGCCGGGATGATTCGCACCCCAGAAAAAGCCTGGGCGATCATCAAGGCAGCAAAGTCTGGAGGCCTACCAGTCAGTGTGAAAACGCGCCTCGGCTATAGTAATGTCGACGAGTGGCGCGAATGGCTGGGGGGCTTACTAAGACAAGACATCGCCGTACTGACCGTCCACCTGCGCACAAAAAAAGAGATGAGCAAGGTTCCCGCGCACTTCGAGCTAATCCCAGAGATAAAGAAACTGCGTGATGAACTAGCACCCGATACACTTCTTGTGATCAACGGCGATGTGCGTGATCGTGTTCACGGTATTGAATTTTATGATACGTATGGCATCGACGGTATCATGATCGGCCGAGGTATTTTTACCAATCCCTATGCGTTTAGTGACCGTACCGACAAACCAAGCAAGCAAGAATTCGACCGTCAAGAACCAGCTGCCAAGCAGCGCGCAGGCGACGACGCGAGCGGTGATCAACATGATAAACTTATCGAATTACTGCGATTTCATCTCGATGAATACGACCGCTACTACCAACAGACTAGCCGACCCTTCGAAACGCTAAAGCGCTTTTTCAAAATCTACATCCGTGACTTCGACGGCGCGAGCGACTTGCGGGTAGAATTGATGAATTGCACGACAACTGAAGAGGTCAGAAGTATTCTCGATAGGCAAGTATGTTAACTTGAATCTCACCCCCTCCTCCGACAGACAGTTGGCCCTGATGGGCCAAGGCCCGCCAAGGCGAAGGCTAGTCAGTTTGCGGCGGGCCGGTTGTCTGGAGTGGGGAGGGGGTGAGAGTCGGGTTAACGTCCGGGGCTCGACATTTGTTAAGGCAATCGAAACAACACCTGCTGTGATCCATCAGTAAGCGCCATTAGCGTTGCAATCGTAACCATAACTCGCGCCATAATGAAGCGATCACGGTCCTCATCTTGGGAGTCAAGCGGCAACAGCATACGCGCCAACTGTTTACTTCGCCATATATCATAACCGAATGCTTGCAACCCGCCGTGATCTCGCGCAAATCGATTTGATGCAAGTGTTGTGCTTGGGACAAAATTAACGATAAGTAATTTTTCATTGTGGTGCCCCTCGAGCACTGACACACTACCGGGAGATTTCTTCTCCAGCACCGTAAATATCTCATCCCGCCCAGCAAAATATTGATCAGCGTGGCTCTCGAGCACCGTGCCCGCACCAAGCACCCGCAAGTAACGATCCCGATCAAAGCGCGTATCGAGAATCGCTCTGACTAAGCGTTTGTTGTCCTCGATCAAGCCCGAGTCCAAGAGACAGTCGAGAATTGCATCCATGCCGTCAATCGCACCACAGCCAACACCGTGCTCATGCTCACGATTATCACGGTGCCCGCCTGGTGCCAGACCAAGTCGTAGATACGAGTCGATCATCGTCTCGGTATCTGTATAAAACGTTCCTCGTGTCAGGTCATCCTTATCAACTCCCAGCCGATAGGCAAGAGCTCCTCCGATCGCACCGCCGGGCACCTGCGGCCCAAGCATTCCTTCATCGAGCGCCGGATCGTGCCGACCATCGATACAGCGAGTCTTTGCCTTTGGATTTACTGGTACATAATACTCATCAAGCGATGACGCAATGGTGGCAATATCGACATACACATCGTCAGCCGACACACTCCCTGGCCAAGTCCGTTCACTCAATCTCCCGAGATGTACTGTCCGAGGCATCGTCCCACCCGTTCTTTCTTTCCTATAACTTTCGCCGGCGCCGATGGAGATCAGCTACCTTGAGGCGAACAGCGTGGCGATCAACCAACTGATGGGCTTTTTCGAGTTCAACTTGGTCTGTTGCACTATCGCGCATCTTAAGCGCTCGGTCAAGTGCGGCCTGTGTCTCTGCCTCGACAATATCGTCGCCGTGCTCAGCTTCATCAACCAACACGCGAACACGATTATTGCCGATCTCGATGATGCCGCCACTGACCGCAAAAAACTCCATGCGGTCATCGCTATGCTGTTTGTCGCGGCGCACCGCGATCACACCTGGCGATGCAACACTGACCAGCGGTTCATGGTGAGGGAATACCGCGATCTCTCCGTCTGCCGTTGGCAAAATCACCTCGTACACTTGCTCGTTGACTTTACTGCCACCGAGGGTAATTAGTTCAAAATCCATACTAGTTCTATCATACCAAAAACTCTCGCCCGATGCGAGAGTGCTAAGAGGAAATCTTGTACTGCGCGGGCGAGAGTGGAGCCGGGATCGGCTGCCACTCTCACCCTAGTGAGCGTACACAGCGACACTGCTCGTCTAGCGGTAGATGAACCACCAAACGAGCAGTGCGACGATGACCAGTGCCCACAGCCACCCCAGAAACAGGGACAGCAGGACGTAGATCACCAGCACCGCGACGCTCAGAAGTGCTCCCCAGTAGAGGAGCGTGCCGACTGCGGCCACCAGGCCGAGCAGCACCCCCCACCACCCGAAGAGAACGAAGAAGACCAGGGGGTAGCACCCCAGCGACACCAACTGGGGCCACCAGTCGTTGTCCTGACCGTCTGCGTCCCGGAAGACCCACCAGGGATCTCCGGGCTCGCGCCCTCCTGGGAGCACACGCGCCAACCAGTGGTTGAGCACGCGAACCACCTCCTTACATGAGGCTTGTTGGTCGGCTCGTTCGATTAAACAGGCCGTCTCTTATATTATATCACTATTGTTGTATAAAGTCAAAGAACTTTCATCTGAAGCCCCAACACCCTCCCCACTCCAGACAACCGGCCCGCCGCTAACTGAATCAGCCTTCGCTCTTGGCGGGCCTTGGCCCATCAGGGCCAACTGTCTGTCGGAGGAGGGTCTTGGGGCTTAGACAGCTTTTAGTCTTTTTTCTCGCTCAGAGGACCTGGCGCCATATAGAACCAGCTCTCAGGCTTGGCGTCATATTTGCCCGCAAGGATATCTTTAACGTCCCTGACGGTATCGGTAACTTTAATGTAGGAGCCTGGGTTGCCGGTAAACTGCTGCGCCACAAAGAACGGCTGCGCTAAGAAACGCTGCAAGCGGCGGGCACGGGCGACGGTTTGCTTCTGATCATCACTGAGTTCCTCCATACCGAGGATGGCGATGATGTCTTGGAGCTCTTTGTACTGCTGCAGGACACGCTGGGCTTCACGAGCTGTTTGGTAGTGTTCCTCACCGACAACTTCGGGGTCGAGGATGGTCGAGTTGGAGTCGAGCGGATCAACAGCTGGGTAAATACCAATCTCCGTCAAACCGCGGTTCAACACAATTGTCGAATCGAGGTGGGCAAACGTCGTCGCAGGTGCTGGGTCAGTGAGGTCATCTGCCGGCACATAGACGGCCTGAACGCTGGTAATCGAACCCTTTTTGGTACTAGTGATACGCTCTTGCAGAGCACCCATTTCTTGTTGGAGATTCGGCTGGTAACCCACAGCACTCGGCAAACGACCAAGCAGCGCCGACACCTCAGCACCAGCCTGAGTAAAGCGAAAGATATTGTCGATAAAGAGCAACACGTCCTTGCCGTCATCACGAAACGCTTCAGCCATCGCAAGACCCGATAGGGCCACCCGCAGACGGGCTCCTGGTGGTTCATTCATCTGACCAAAGACAAGGCTCGTCTTGTCGAGCACGCCGGCTTCTTTCATCTCGTGATAGAGATCGTTGCCCTCACGCGTACGCTCACCGACACCCGCAAAGACGGAGTTACCAGAGTGAAACTTCGCAATGTTGTTGATAAGCTCTTGGATGAGAACTGTCTTGCCGACACCTGCGCCACCAAACAGACCGACCTTGCCACCCTTTGCAATCGGCGCGATGAGGTCGATAACCTTGATTCCTGTTTCGAGGATCTCAGTCTTGTTGGTCTGCTCAGAGAGAGCAGGGGGCTCACGGTGAATACTTGCTGTTTTGCCTTTTGGCGCTGGCTGGCCATCGATCGGATCACCGACGACATTAAACATGCGTCCCTGTGTCTCGACGCCAACTGGCACGCTAATCGGCGCACCCGTTGCCTCGACATCGCTACCCCGACGCAGTCCATCGGTGCTTGAGAGCGCAATTGCCCGTACCGTGTGCTCATCAAGGTGCTGCGCTACCTCTAGCGTCATGACGCGTTTGTCGTGAGTGATGTGGAGTGCGTCATAAATCGCAGGTAATTTTCCCTCCGCAAACTCGACGTCAACCACCACGCCGACAATCTGGATAATTTTTCCGGTTTGTTTAGTCATCATTTCCTCCTTGTGTCTTGTCGATTGTATTTGCTGTATCGGTATCATCATCGCCACCCCAGGTGGTGTCAAAAGGCGGGGAATCGAGCGTGTTCATGGCTAACGGCACTCCTGAGCCAGCTACTTCGCTCTTTTGTGCTGCCAAAGCAGCCAGGCCTCGTGCCAATCGCGCGAGTTCCTCTCTACGACGTCTCACTCTCTCAAGCAAAAACTCGGGAATGATCTGTTGACCAGCGGGCAGGGATTCTCCCCATAGGTCAAGTGTTGATTTGCCCAAGTCTGAGTGGTACATTATTTCATTGCCTCCGCACCACCGCTAATTTCGGCAAGCTCCTGAGTGATCGCGCTCTGACGAGCCTTGTTCATCTCAAGCGTTAGATCATCGACGAGATCAGTAGCATTGTCGGTAGCATTTTTCATCGCGAGCATACGCATACTGTGCTCGCTGGCCCGGGCATCGAGCAACGCCTGAAACAAGCGAGAGCCGATCAACCGATAGGCAGCATCGTCCAACACTCGTTCAATACTTGGCTCATAGATAGCCTCCCGTACCGCATCACTTACCTCTGTCTCGATAAATCCGGCCGGGAAAAGACGAGTAACCGCCGCTGTCTGATTGATACTACTGATAAACTCTGTGTACAGTACGTCAACAGCATCAACCCTACCACTCTCAAATGCGTCTTTGGCGGTATTGAGGATAGCGTGAAACTGCGCGCCCTCGGGGTGATCTGGCAAATCCTCGTAAGTACCGATGACCTCTGTATCTTTGAGACGGGTGACAAATTGCGAGGCCTTGCGACCGACCGCAATGGTGAGATTTTTAACACCAGAAGCGTCATCGGCCTTGAGCTGAGCGAGGTACAATCGAAGGATATTTGAGTTATATGCCCCAGCGAGACCTTTGTCACTTGCGATAACAATGAGTAGACGATTTTTGACTGGTCGCTTGACGAACCATTTGTGCTGATCAGTCACTCCCTGACTAGCGAGATAGGTGAGTAGTTCGTTGGCAGCCCGCTCGTATGGCGCCGAGCCCTTGGTCGCATCTTGCGCACGCCGCATCTTGCTGGCAGCTACCATCTGCATCGCCTTAGTAATCTGCTTGGTGGACTTCACCGAGCGGATACGAGATTTGAGTTGCTGCGTACTAGCCATTACGAGCCTCGTCTAGAAGCGCTCGTGTATACCGCGCTTCCTCTTCCGTATCACTACTCATCCTTAGGGGTGGTGATTTTGCAAAGGGATCAATACCGGCATCGAGCAGTATTCTTAATTGAGCAACCCGCGAAAGTCCTCGCCACGCACGGTCGATTCTCCCATCAACCTCTGCTCGTGCTAATTGAGCTTCTGTTTCGGCAATCATTTGCCTTATATCATAAGCGAAAGATTCACCGTCATCTTCAGGAGCAGGTCTTATATCAGCAGTAACGTCAAATGGTAGCTGTTCCTGAACAACGGGCCTAGATAGTAGGTCACAATCTGTCCGGTAACCCAATTCGACGCGAGCGCGACGTGTCATTATTAGCCCTCAAACCCTTTCGCAACTAATTTTGCTAGCTTTGCAATTGCTTTGCCCGTTGAGCTATCTGCTTCGAGTTTGTCGGTGCCTTTATTGAGCTCCTGCATGACTTTCTTCTCATCTGTCCAGAGACGGGTGAGGAGGGCTTTTTGTGCATCCTTCACTTTATTTGCCGGTACGTGGTCAAACAGACCTTCACTCACGGTAAAGATACTGGCACACTGTTCCCACACGCTCATCGGCTGATATTGTGGCTGCTTCAGGAGTTCGGTCAACCGTTGACCACGCTCAATCTGCGCTTTGGTAGCCTCGTCGAGGTCGCTCCCAAACTGTGCGAAACTGGCAAGCTCTCGGAACTGGCTGAGGCCAAGCTTGAGGTGACCCGAAACACTCTTGACGGCCTTTGTCTGGGCGTCACCACCAACACGACTCACTGAGAGTCCAGCCGAGATAGCAGGACGAATACCCTGATAAAAGAGGTCGGTCTCCATAAAAATCTGACCATCGGTGATTGAAATCACGTTTGTGGGGATATAGGCCGAGATGTCTCCCGCCTGTGTCTCAATGATCGGCAGGGCAGTGAGCGAGCCGGCGCCAAGCTCATCACTGAGCTTGCTTGAACGCTCGAGAAGTCGTGAGTGAAGATAAAATACATCACCCGGAAAGGCTTCACGTCCCGGTGGACGGCGAAGGAGGAGTGACATCTGACGGTACGCGACTGCGTGCTTTGTGAGGTCATCGTAGATCATGAGCGCATGTTCACCCTTGTCGCGGAAATATTCGCCCATCGCGGTACCCGCATATGGAGCGAGATAGAGGAGGCTTGCTGGATCACTCGGACCAGTTGCCACCACAATCGTTTGGTCCATGACCCCCTCGCGTTTCAGGGTCTCGACAAGACGAGCAACCTTACTCAGTTTTTGACCGACAGCAACGTAGACGTTCACCACGCCACTCTGTTGCTTCGCTTGGTTGATCATCGTGTCAACAGCAATAGCAGTCTTGCCAGTCTGACGATCTCCAATAATCAGCTCGCGCTGGCCCCGTCCGATAGGAAACATGGCATCAATAGCCATGATACCCGTCATCAGCGGCTCATGCACGTGCTTACGGCCCATGACGCCGACTGCTTCACGCTCAACTGGCAATCGTTCGGTTGATTTAATCGCCGGTCCACCATCAAGTGCTTCACCCAGAGGGTTGACAACGCGGCCAAGCAGCTCAGTACCGACCGGAACTGACAAAATTTCACCCTTGAGTGTTACTCGATCACCTGCGGCAACACCCTGGTCACTTCCCAAAAGCACCGCACCGATTTCATCTTCCATGAGATTAAGCGCAAACGCCTCTACGACACCGCTGTGCGCAGTTTCGATCTGGAGCACTTCACTATAGCCGGCATCCGCCAACCCGTGCACCCAAGCCACTCCGTCGCCGACGCGAGTCACGATACCAACTGTCTCGAGCCTATCGCTCGTTTCCAGCTTTGCAATCGCGTCGCGAAGGGTTTTTGATAATTCTGTCACTGCTAGATCAGCCATCAAATGATTCCTTTCACTCGTTTTTACAATTTTGCCCGACGAAGGGCCATTAGTTTACTTCGAACACTTGCGTCCAACATCTGTCCGGGTGTCTCTATGATGACGCCGCCCAACAGCTGAGGATCAACTCTCTCGCGGATAGCAACAGTGTGAGCCCCCGTCAGCTTCTTGATCGCGTCTGTCATATCTTCGATCAGCGGTCCAGAGGTGGTAACTGTAGTGACTACTGTGCCAGCCTCAACAAGCGCGTCCTCGATAGCCCGGACGACAAGCTCTGCCTCTCTGAGACGTTTACTGTCAATCAAATACGCCGCTACTTCCTCGATACGCCGACTGAGCTCTCCATCGACAGCAATGCCATCAGCGACATAGAGCGCAAGCTTGCGACGCGAGAGTCTCGTGTTCACAGTTACTGCACCTCTTTCAGTGCGTCTTTGATAAGCGTCATGTCGACTGACTTTGTGACTGTTTTGCCCACAACTTTTTCGGTCGCAAGCGCTACCAGTTCAACCGTCTCATTATGAAGTGCTTTTTTGGCTGCCAATACGTCTTTGGCGAGCGATTCATGTGCCACCGCAACGATATGCTGTGCCTCTGCCTTGGACTTTTCCTCAGCCTGACGCATCATCTCTGTTGCTTCATCTTTTGCGGTTGCCACGATATCTTTTGCTTCAACACGTGCTTGTTTGAGCATTTTTTCTATCTCGGCTTGCGATTTTTCTGCTTGTTTGCTCGCCTCAACCGCTGCTCTGTTGCTCTCCTCGATCACCGCTTGACGCTTGTCGATGATCTTGAAGAATACTGGAAATATCCATTTATTCAGAATAAGGATGAGGAGCACAAATGCGATCAGCTGAAATACCAACAACTTGACATCAATACCAAGTGTTCCGAGAATACCGCTTGAGGCCGCTTCCTCGGTCGCAAAATGGGTGAGTACAGCAAGATCCATAGAAAAAACTTATCCCTTTGCCATGTAGGCGACAATGATACCGATGATGGCCAGTGAGTCAGCGAAGACGATAGCGGTGATCATCAACGTACGAATATCGCTTAGTTTCTCTGGATTGCGGCCAAGTGCATTGAGAGCACCAGCGCCAATCAAGCCAACGCCGATTGCTGCACCAAATGCAGGTAGTGCGTAGGTCAGACCAAATGCGAGTGGTTCCATAATTGTTATATTTCTCCTTACTATTAATTTGTTACTAACGTACTATTATGCTTCACTCTGCGCTCCCTTAGGGTGAGCGGGCGAGTGTTCGGGGTGAGAGTCACCGTGGCTAGAAATAGCCAGGGACGTAAAGATAAGTGTCAACATAAAGAATACGTAGGCCTGAATAAAGCCGATGAATAACTCAAAGATCATGACGAGTGGCAAGCTCAGGCCCGCAAACCAGCCCGAAAGTGATGCTACGATCACCAGCAATACTTCGCCCGCAAAAGCGTTGCCAAAGAGACGCAGGCTGAGCGCTACAAGTCGGCTAAACTCACCAACAAGCTCAAGTAGCCCCTCAAAGGCCCCGATCGGATTTTTGAGCGGATTGACAAGATAGCGACCAGCATTACCAAAAATCCCGTGCGCCTTGATAGCGTACCACTGTACCGTCACCATCGTGATGAGGGCGATCGCAAAAGTAAAATTGAGATCAGTCGGCAAGCCGCGGAACAGTTCCTTGCCATCGATAGTGATCGAACCAACACCCGGCAACACGCCACACCAGTAGGTGACAAGTACGGTGAAAAAGATAGTGAGGGCAAGCGGTGCTATCTGCCGAGCAACTTTGCGATCAGGTACGATATCGAGCACAGTGCCATACATGCCTTCAACCGCCCATGACACGAGACCAATAAAGTGATTGTGACGACCTTTTTTGAGTGCATATGCTGTTGATCCGAGGACACTCAACATAATGATAATACCGACCGCGCCAAGCAGCATAGAATTGGTGATAGGCAGTCCAAACAAACTCGTGATATGTTCAGTTGCTACCGCAGCAGAAGCAAATCCACTCATTATCATGCCTTTCCTCTCTGAAGTTGGCGTTTTATGAGGAGGGCAGCGAGCAGTGAGCCGATCAGTGCACCAGTCAACATGAGCCAAGGTCGGGTCGTGAAGCGCCCATCGAGCGCGTCTCCTGCTACAATCAAGCCAACTGTCGGGACAAACATACGCCACGTTGTATCCGCCATCGTTGCGATCATCACAAGAGAAGCGGACCGGTTTACCGATACGCCCTTTGTGTTAGAGCTATTACTCGCAGCAGGTAGCTTACCCATGTATGGTTTGATTATACCACTGTTGCTCACAAAATGTAAGAGGTGATGCGCTATACTATTTACAACATGCCGCGTCGTAATCGTACCCCCAAGCACATCCTCCGTAAGCTGCCAGTAAAAGAGCGGACAAAAATACGCTACCCAACAAAAAAAGCAGCCGAAGCAGCCATGTGTCAACGGATACTGTACGAGCCTACTGTCTTGCTCCGAGTCTACCAATCACCTCATGACGGTGGGTGGTATCTGACATCCAAATAATCGTATTAATACGCACGGCTTTTTATTATGATCGGAGGAATCGCAATTTGTACTGGAATTCTCGGATTATAGGTGGAAGGATTGGTGCCATTCAAATTACACGCTGTGTTATTATTGCTAATCGCCCATGCAGTTCCATCTGATTTTAGGGCATACACGAGTGTCGACGAAAAATTAACTTGAGTAACGCCACTACTGATTGCCTGATACGGAACGAGTTGGGTTGTCAATGTGCCATTACCGACTACACCATTGCTATTATTTCCCCATATCCAGAGTGAGCCGTCAGATTTGAGAGCGTATGCGCTATAGGAATCTGCCCCTGCGGCAGTCACTCCGCTCGCCATGATCTGTACGGGAGTGAGCCGATTGGTGGTAGAGTTGTTGCCGACCGTCCCATACGTTGTGTTATACCCCCATGCCCATAGCGAACCGTCAGATTTGATTGCAAACGTGGTCAGGTCATTTGCCGATGCTTTAACCACTCCGCTCGCCATGATCTGTACGGGAGTGAGCTGATTGGTGGTAGAGTTGTTGCCGACCTGACCGTATGTATTACTTCCCCATGCCCAGAGTGAGCCGTCAGTTTTGATAACAAGTCGAGCCGGGTAGGGAGATGAAGCGCTCGCGATCATCTGTGATACCCCACTGGCTATAACTTGTACGGGTGTAAGTCGATTGGTGGTGGAATTGTTACCAACCTGACCGGCACCGTTATACCCCCATGCCCATAGCGAACCGTCAGATTTGATTGCGTATGCCCCAAACCATGTAGTGATGACGCTGCTTACCCCGCTAGCGATGATCTGCACAGGCGTGAGCTGATTGGTGGTGGAATTGTTGCCAACCGGTCCATTGGTCCCACTTCCCCATGCCCACAGAGAACCGTCAGATTTGATGACATAGACATTATATCCTGTCGCATACACTTTGCTTACCCCGCTAGCGATGATCTGCACAGGCGTGAGCTGATTGGTGGTGGAATTGTTGCCAACCTGACCACTTCCGTTATACCCCCATGCCCATAGCGAACCGTCAGATTTGAGAGCATACACCGTTTCGTGCACAACACCCGACGCACTTTTGACAGGGTATATCTTGACAACTCCACTTGAAATAACTTGAGTCGGAGTTGATTGTGTCGTAGTGGTACCGTTGCCGATCTGCCCATCGGCATTGTAGCCCCATGCCCAGACTGAGCCATTAGATTTGAGAGCGGTTACTGTGCCCGATGTCGAGTTAATAGCAGCAGAAACAATGTCTACGACATCGCTCATGGCGATAAGCCTCCCCGGTATCAATTTGTTTGTCGTTGTGCCATCACCAAACTGGCTTGACCCGTTACACCCCCAGCCCCAGAGGTAACCATCGCTAAAAGCCGATATTACGCCTGAGGAACCAAAAGTTGGAACACTAGGAAATGCGGGCTGACTTTTTTTTACCGGATCGTAGCGCATCGCTATCGAATAATTATTCCATACCGTTGTCGTACCAGATCTGACAAGATTTACCGTAGCGGTAACAGTGACAATATAGTCAAATAGATTCGCTGACGATGGAGGTGCAACCGAAAAAGTTGAATACATATTTGTGCTACTATTGACATCGCACCCTGCAGGATGGGGCATGGAGGTACAAGCAACAACTTCTGTTCCGGTGCAGTCTGTATTTGGTTTGAGAGGTTTTGCTACGGTCCATGTCACGATATTTGAGTTAGCATCGAGGCAATTTGCAGCAAACTCAGCTCCGGATTCCGCCGCCTCACGAGCGAGTTGCTGATAATACTGCGCCAACAGTGCGCCACGAATACTCGATACAGACGAAATCGCCGCCAGCATTACCACAAAAAGAACGACCGATACAATCACGACGGTTGGCAACGCAAAGCCTTGCTCGCGGTTCATATGTCTTGACATAATTCCAGTATAGCATGAGTGGTATGCGGATGTGACCAGCACAAAAATGTTGCTCTCTAGTGTTGAATTTGTTATACTGAACACCATATAGAGGGGGAGAAAATAGACATGTCACAGCAACCTACCGATGCCTCAGTAATCGTGTACAGCACCCCTTGGTGCGCGTTTTGCAAAACCGAAAAACAATACCTCGATCACCTTGGTGTCAGCTATGTCTCAAAGGATGTTGAGGAAGACCCGGCAGCGATGGACGAGTTGATGGCCAAAAACGGCGGCTCCTACAGTGGTGTTCCCGTTACCGATATCGACGGCGTCATCATCACCGGCTTTGATCGTAAGCGCATCGACGAAACCCTCAAAGCAAAAAATCTGATTTCGTAGCCCTTCGTTACGCCTATGCTTGCGCTGCCTCATATATCTGTTAGTATGTGGACAAATGGCAGAGCAACGTAGAGATTCGGCAGCCGAAAGAGGTACTCGGTTCTCATCTCGCTTCACAGAAATGGTGATGCGCCCGGATGAAGACTACCTCGTCATGTGTACGCGAACGCCGAGGGAAATCTCGCACACGCTCTTTCGCCACGGGAACGTCGAGATAGATAGTCCAGTGAGGGGTGCGCAAATTGAATGCACGACCGAGTCTCCTGATTCGGATTTTCAGATCAATGGCCGAATTTATTTTGATGTTGATAGGGATGAATTGAAGGGACCAGCTTGGATTGATAAATTTGTCCGCGTACTCGACCAGTACCTCTACGCCGGTTTAGGGTGCCAAACTATCCAACACCCCAGAAGCCGCTCAACCAGGTATGCAGAGCTTTCACCAAATCGCTATGTACGGATTGATCTTTATGAGCAGATGAAAACCCGTACAAGCAACCAAACAACCAAATACCAGGGTGCGACACTCTCGACGTTATCGTATTCAGATTACCTTGCGGAGATCGGTGTTGAGCCATCTGCAGAAGAAATTGAATCAATATTCTTTATCGAGGATACGCCCGAAGAACGCTTAGATGATGTCAAGCGCTTCATGCAAATCTGGGCACATGTCCGCGACAACGCCGTAGGGATGTACAGTGCCGATTACACCAAAAAGCTCTACTGCACGATTATTCCGCCAGAACCACTTATCGCAGTCCCCGAGCAGGAACTGCGGACCGAAAAACCGCTTTCCTTTGATGATATTGCCGGCTACGAGATCGCCAAGCGAAAATTACTCGACCTCGCATTACTCAGCGAATACCCCACAATTGCAAAAAATATCGGGCTCAAGAAAGGGCAAGGTATCTTTCTGTACGGACCTCCCGGGACAGGCAAAACTACCCTCGCCGAAGCGTTTTCGCACGAAATTGATGCCGAATTCATACAATTTCATGTTTCTGAGATCATTGAGATGTGGGTTGGCAAATCAGCTCGAAACCTCGACGAGAAGATCGCTGAGATCAAGAAAAAAGCAGAGGTTGATGGTGCAAAAATCGTTCTTTTCATGGACGAAGTTGATAGTCTTGGCGCAGATGCTTCACGTATTCACGGAGAGCGCGCCGATACAGTCAACCGCCTAAAGTCACATATTCTCGACCTCCTTGCAAACCATCACAATATTATTGTCGTGGCGGCGACAAATCACGAGGATAAAGTCGATAAGGCGCTCTTCCGTACCGGTCGGTTTGAGAAAATTGAGATTGGTCTCCCAAGCGAGTATGACCGCAGTCGCATTCTGGCACTTATGCTAGGCAAACTTGCCGCGGATGCTGTCAATAATCGCGAGCTTAACCCAGGGTTACCGACGCTCGATTTTGATCATTCCATCAATGTGCCTGAACTGGCGGCAAGTAGTTATGGACTCGTCGGTGCCGACTTCGATGAAATACTCCAGGAGCTACGTCGCCGTCGCCTCCGCGAGTATGTCGCGGCTACCAAGCGCGCCGAAATCACTGGTGAAGAGGTGGCTGCCATTAGTATGCCGCCTATCACCCAGCAAGAGATCATGGACCTCATCGCAGAGTATATCCGCAAATCAGACACCGTCTAATATCAGTCTGCTATCATTAAGGTAAGCTACTACCAAGAGGAGGTGACAAATGTCAACGCGAGAACGACTACAAACATCTGTGATGCCTGAGGAACTTAAGGCTATTCTGGACGCCACGAATAGAATCGCCGCAACTGATACGTACGCATCTGAGCTAGAACGCCAAGCTGCTGCAGTCCGCGATGAGGCCAAAGAGGCTCGTATCGCTGCGTTTTCGCAGGCCGCCGCGCGACTCACTCAGCTCATCGAGGAGGGAAATGCTTCACTAGTCGAGATTGCTACTGTCGCCGCCGAACTGCGCGATCTCGATCCCGAAATCATTCGACTCTACGGGCAACCCGAAGCCGATAAACTTATCGCTACATTTACCGAAATACAGCCTGGCGCTCCCGCTATCGATCTGCCCGCCGAGCGAGCGGCTCACTACACGGGTGTTATCACAGGGGAACCGACAAATCTCGTCCTGCATCACCGCGAGCCATCCCGAAGCCGTCATTACGTACAACCCTTTTCGTCTCCGTGGTTGACCTTTGATGTGCCAGTGAGGGGTCGCTCAAGCCGGGATCCTGAGGTCAAAGACACGCTCGCCGTCGGGGTCGAGCTAGGAGCACTACGGCAGGCGCATATCGGTCGAGGTACTATTCAGGCAATACTCGATGCCGCCTCTTTTTCAATGGGTTATAATTGGACGTACGGTCATACGACGTCAAATCGTGCTACGCTACACACATTACGGCAACAGGCTGCGTTATTTGCCTCTCTTGGCTACGAACCGTTCGACACCCATGCCCTCGATGAGGCATGGCATCAAGCCGAAAAACACGAGAAAGCACAGCGAAAAGCTGCCGCTCGCCGATCATCATTCAGCGGTATTATCCTTAGGTAATTGATACTTTTCGCTTATTATTGTAAAATTACCTTAGCGTCTCTCGTCGAGAGACCGTTACATGAGAAGGGAGTCGGTATGACCGACGCTCGCACCACCACTGGCTTCGCCGCCCTTAGCATGGATGAGCTCCTAGAGCGTAGGGCGAATGCGATGCTAGCTATGTCGGGGCTCGAAACCAAGCTCCGCCAGCTCATGAGGGAGGGCTACGGTGATCCCAAAGCTGAGTACCTCGACTGCGTCAGCAACCTTGTCCTGGAACTCGCCCTGCTGTATCACCTCGACAAAGAGCTGGCGTTTCGCAACCGGCCCACGCTACGCAAAAAATACGCGTAGTAGAGGCACTTCATCACGCCGCCCCCACGGAAAGGCCGCTCCGGACATCAGTTCGTGTAGAGCACTCAGGCCACCCCGTCGGGGCGGCCTTTCCGTAGTGAGTGCAATTAACCCGCAAAATCCTAACACCGAGCACGCATATGACGAGACATGCTACAATGGGTACATGGTCAAAGCTCAGGTTACCAACGAAGAAATCCTCTCGACACTCTCGCAATTTGCCGATAGCGTCGATAAGCGCTTTGATAAAATTGAAGACAATATTGCTGAGCTTAAATCAGATGTAGCTGAGCTTAAATCAGATGTAGCTGAGCTTAAATCAGATGTCTCAGAACTGAAATCAGATGTAAACCGAATCTATGGCATCCTCGATACCCACATGTCTCGCATCGAAACACTCATCCAGGAGACGAAAGTCCAGGCACACCAGCAAGCACGCTTGGAGCGCTGGATCTTTCAGCTTGCCGACCAAGCAGGGGTACACCTGAAATACGATGGCTGATATCTGGGATCAGCATATTGACTAATAATCTTATTGTTGTAAAATATATTTGAGAGGGCATACCACATGCCCCTTGTTTTTTGACAGAGAGAGTTTAGACGAATCAGGAGTTGTGGTCATAGAGTCTATGACTATGGCTGCCGCTCCTGATTCGTAGCCCCTGACGGATTCCCCGTCACTGCGAGCAGGAGAGGAGGCATACTTCATGAGTTGGAACTTCCCGCCACGGTTCGTCATCAAACTGAACGACGGTGGTATCTCGATGTCGATGTACAGCACGCTGTACGTCAGCGAGATCCGCCCCGATGGGTTCATCGCCAAGGCCTTGAACGACTACCGCTTCAACGGGACGTTCAACCCCGCCTTCCCCCGCGCTGCCGCCATTGGCAGCGTCATCCATGAGGTGGCGCTCCGCTACGGGCTGCTCCGCATCGCGCGCATCCGCATCGATGCCGCCGACGGCAGCAGCGAGGCCGACCGCCAGCTGATCGCTCAGGCGGTCGCTTTCGGCGAGCTGCTCCAGATGCACCAGGAGGCCATCAGGGAGCTCGAACGCCTCGCCCGCGAAGCACGCAACGTCGACCTCGGACACCAGTTCAACTACCACAAGTACGAGCTCAACCGGACCGCTCGCGAGCTGCGCGAGTGGCGCAAGCTGTTCCGGCGTGGCAAGTACCAGTGGGACGAGTTGCCCGAGTGGCTCGAGACACCCGAGGACGTCGGGCGCTGGCTCGACGAGCAGACGGCGCAGCTGCGGCGTGACCGCCTGGCGCTGACGCGCGAGCGGCAGGCGAATGCCAAGCTCGTGGCCATCCACGAGCGGGACGTCGCCGATTACAAGGCGCTCGTCGAGCTGGCCAACGCCGAGCTCACGCGGGCCTACCAGACCATGCTCGACTAGCCCCAGCGCACATGTGAAGCGGGAGCTGGGGGATACGCCCCCGGCTCCCGCTTCACGCGGAATCTATCGCTACAAACAACTCTCTCTGTTATACAAAAAAGACCCCATGTGGGTCGTTCTTTTTTTATTGCTATTTTTTTAGTTCGAGAGTGGTGGGGGCGCACAGCGTGCGCGCCCCCACCAGCTCTCTCAGCGAGATGTGTCAGCCGACGAGGCTGAACATCTTCGCCGCCCGCTGGTCGTGCCGGTTGGGGTCGAGGGTCTGGCCCGTGCGGGCCGCGTTGACCCACTCCTCGAGGTCGGCGAAGTCGTTGGCGTCGAAGTCGACGTGCTCGCCCGGGTGGAGCGAGACGACGAACGGCTTGACGGCGCCGGCGTGCTTGATCGCCATGAAGGAGACCTGCTCCCGGCCCGGCACGTTGGACACGTTGATCCCGTAGATGTCGCGGACGGTCGTGGACGAGGTCCAGCGACCGGCGCTGTGAGCCGTCGGGGTGTCACCGAAGATGCCGGCGAGCTCGGGCCCGTAGGTGTCCAGGCGGACGTCCGCGCGACCGAACAGCTGCTCGAGCTGGGCGTTGCGGGCCTCGAGGGCGGCGATGCGGGCCTTGTTTCCGAATGCCATTGCTGGCTCCCTTCGTGAAGGTTCTCGCGGCCACGGTGGTCGCGAGGGTACTGCAGGTAAAGCTGCTTTCGCTGAGAGAGTTGTCAAAGGTTCCGGAACCTCCGACTCTTGAAGCGAAAGGGTTTGTCCCGGATCCGGGTGGGACTAGCCAGTCGAGACCAAACAAATCGTTTGATGCCGGCTGGCTAGTTCTACCATATCGGAGAGGGCAGCTTCTCTCGCAAGAAGAGTCATGAAGCACGTTTGGAATCTTCGCAGTGGGAGATATATTGTACCTCACATCACTGATAAAAAGCATTATAGCATAATTACTACAAAAAAGCAATACCTTTTGTCCTGCATCTTGCGGTATTTTGCTATAATCACTAGTATGAGCGCCAAAAAAGCCACAGTATCACACCCAAAAGCACCGATCGTCAATCGTCGCGCCCGATTTGATTATGAGCTTGACGATGATATCGTCGCCGGCGTATCACTTACAGGACCAGAGGTGCGGGCAGCTCGTGATGGACATATCCAACTCCGTGGCGCCTATGTGACGATCAAAGACGGAGACCTATGGCTCAACAACGCAAGTTTTAGTCTGAAGCTCAACGAGAGAGGTAAGCCCGGTGCCCACAGCGTTGATACGAGACCCCGGCGACTACTGGCAAGCAAACGTCAAATTGAACTATTCTCCGCTCGCAAAAAACTTGGCATGACGATCGTCCCCACAAAAATGCTGACCTCGGGCCGCTATATCAAAGTTGTCATCGCCCTTGGCAAGGGCAAGAAGCGTTGGGACAAACGCGAAACAATCAAGCGGCGCCAAGCTGACCGCGAGAGCAGCGCCCAAATAAAGCACGCGCGGTAATTACTTCGCTATTGCAACCACACTAGGTCTGAGATGGCCTTACTTGGATCTCACCCCCTCCTCCGACAGACAGTTGGCCCTTATGGGCCAAGGCCCGCCAAGAGCGAAGGCTGATTTAGTTAGCGGCGGGCCGGTTGTCTGGAGTGGGGAGGGGGTGAGATTTAAGTCTCTATTTGATTTATCCATTTTTTCGTTGTATAATACAGACTTCACCTACACCTGGAAGGGAGGTGAGTGCGGTGCCCAAAGGCGCAGTGGTTGCCATCAAGTGGTTGGTTATCGCGTTTGGGGTGTATGTCGTCATCAAGAATCCCGCGATGGCGGCGGACATCATCAAGAGCATCTGGTCGGCGCTCGTGTCGATCGCAGAGGCGATCATCACGCTGTTCGACCACCTGCTCGGCCGCAAGTGACCCCGTCTCCGGAGCCTCGACGCTCTGGGGGCGGGGTCACCCCGCTACAACTCATTGACCGCATGATGCGGTTTTTTTAGTCCGATTTCGTGTGACTCTTGATCTGCTCGGTGAGTTTACGCCACGTGAACTTGTTTGTATCCGTATCATAAAACTGACGTATGGTGCGAATGGGAAAGTAAATTAACAGATAGATAAAGATCGGCATACGCGCCTGAGCACTTTTGACGCCGTGCGCCTTAAATGTCCGTTCGTATCGCATGATATAGCGATAAAAATCCTTGGGCTTGTCCTCGATACGTCGTGCCGACATACCGGCCACCATCAGAGGTGCATAGGCAATTTCAAGACCATGCTGAAACAGCGTAATGGCGATGCTGACATCCTCGTGATGCTCGTCATTGGGGTCTGGTGGAATATGGTCCTTGATGGCGTCCCATGCGGTTGCCCGAACAGCCATATTGGTCCCGAACAAAAAACGATGATCTTTGGCGTTTTGGTGAAGTAGTTTGCGAATGATATTGTCTGCTTTATGACTTAGTTTCTTGAGCGGCATGTCGTAGTACACCACTGGTCCTGAGGCAGCCATCACCTCGGGATCAGCAAACACTTCTTTGACGGCCTGCACCCAGCCTGGCTCGAGAATCGAATCTGCATCAATCCTACCCATCACTTCATAGCTAGCTTCCTGAAAACCACGATCACGCGCCGGTAAGACGCCTTGCTTTTTTTCGCTGACGACACGAATGTTTGCCTGAGGGTACCGACGAGCGACGTCCCGCGCAATACTGAGCGTCGCATCACGAGAATTATTGTCAATAACGATAATCTCATCCGCTAAAGGGGTTTGTGTCGCGCACGCGACAAGGCATCGCTCAATGACTGATTCTTCGTTATATGCCGGTATAACTATGGAGAGAGAGGGTAGTGGCTTCATCAGTGATCCATTATAATTGACTTAGTCTCAAAATACCAACTATACCTACTGGTATAGCACCACGGGGTTACTCTGGAACTACCCGATCTTCTTGCCCTTGAGCAACTCGCCATTGCATTCGTTTTGTCTCAGGGTTGTAGCGGCGCAATATTGGCGCAACACCGAACTGACCAATGGTAGAAACGAACGCAACCGGCGCCATTACACAGGCGCGCAGGTGATAGTCACGCAACCAGTAGGTGCGTAGCCACTGAAAATTGTACTTGGCATATAGTAAGGGCGTATTCATCAGACGACGAATCGATGCTTCGATCTGCATATCACGAATATAGTCGATCTTACCGCCCTTTTCTGAGATAGCGAGAGCAAGATCAAGATCTTCCATGATCCTTGGCTTAGTGGAGGCAATCTTCCGTACGGCCCGCCACGCTTTTTGCGTGACAGCCATGTTGCACCCATATAATGTAGCGGTTCCCGTTAGTCGGTTTGAGGTACTCGTGAAAAATATCGACAATGTTGCTACGAGCTGCCGTAGGGGAGCATCGTAGTAATATACCGTGCCGGTAGCAGCCCAAAGCTCCGGGTGCGAAGCAAAATGTTGCTTTATGGCGTGCGCCCAGCCTGGCAATATCTTTGCGTCAGCATCAACGCGCGCCATAACCATACCCGTAGCACGGTCAAAAGCGGTATTTCGAGCCGGTATCAATCCCTGTTCTGACTCATGGACGACAGTGATATCTGGAAAATGTTTCTTGATGATAGCGACAGTATCGTCGGTCGAGTTATTGTCGACGACAATAATCTCATCTATATCCTTTCGTTGCTCCATAAGTGATGATAGACAAGGCTTAATCGTATCGGCTTCATTATACGCGCAGACAATGACGCTCAAGGTTGGTGATATCGCTTTCATGCCATTTTTTCACCTATGAGTGTACCGACAGTATCGCCACGAGCTGCACGGGCTATATTTCCCTCCGTCAGGAGATCACAGATCACGATAGGAATGTGCTGCTCAAGCGCGAGACCGATTGCCGCCTTGTCCATGACGGTGATAGAGGGGTTAGCGATGACTTCATCGTAACTGAGATGCTCATATTTGGTAGCTGTGGTGTCGAGAGCCGGGTCTGCGGTATAGACACCGTCAACCTTCGTTGTCTTGACTACAACATCACATTGTAACTCTAGTGCGAGATTGACCGCAGCCGTATCGGTCGTGAGGAACGGCCGCCCAGTTCCGCCCGCCACGATCACGACCCGGTGTTTATCGAGATGGCTCACCGCTCGACGGTGGGTAAATTGGTCAACAAGCTGATTCGCCTCGATATTGCTCAGTGCTCGCGCATCGACGCCCTCGCTATTGAATACATCAGCCAGTGTCAGCGCATTCATAAGTGTGGCCAGCATACCGACATAATCCCCAGTGATGCGCTGTATTTTGTCATCAGCAAGCTGCGCTCCACGCGCATAATTGCCACCACCAACCATGATGACGATTTGTACCCCTGTCGCGAGGGCTTGTTTGAGCTGTCCAGCGATCCACACGGCACGCTCAGTATCAAATCCGCTCTCGTGAGAGCCCTGTAGTTGTTCGCCTGAAAGTTTGAGTAAGATTCGTTTATACATGAGCTTAGTATAGCAGGTGTGACCACTGGAAAACGTATTGACTTTTTAACTATAATTTGCTATAATATGCAACGATGTCACGCCTACACGCGTGCATAGTGCGAGCAACCCTCGCGCTTGACAAGCTAGGAATCAATTTACTACTGAATTATCCCGAGTCGCACCTTGCTATCAACTGGCTTGATAGTGGTGTGCGATTCGGGAGCCCAAACCCGTCGCAGAGAGACTGTCAATGATCGAAACCATCGTTGTCGCGTTGCTGCTCCTTGCCGCAATCGGCACGCGCATCTATGCGCGAAAGAACAGCGACGATGCCAGCGGCATCGAAGACAATTACAAGAAGGAGCTGGCCGACTGGCGCTCGCGGCGTGACGCTGCAGAGAACCGCGGGCTTTACTTCCACGAATTGCAGCCCCAGCGTCCGGACACCAGCACCCAGGCCATCACCGGCAAGGTCACGAGGTACGGCAGTGTGGCACTCGCGGGTCTCGCCGCGATCATGCTGTTCTTCTCCACCTTCGTCATCGTCCCCACCAAGGACATCGGTGTGGTCACCACCCTCGGCGCGCCCACCAGCTCCATGTCCAACGGCCCTCACTTCAAGGCACCGTGGCAGGATGTCACTCTGATGGACGGTGCCATCCAGACCGACACGCACAACCGCCCCACCGGAGCCGCCTTCAACGAGGGCTGCATCCAGGTGCGCATCGCGCACCAAATCGTGGCCTGCGCCAACATGTACGTCAAGTGGCAGGCCAAGGAGACGGCGGTCGATGGGCTGTTCCAGAACTACCGCACGTTCGAGAACATCAGGGATGCCCTGGTGACCAAGAACTTGCAGTCGGTCCTCAATGCCGTCTTCGAGTCGTACGACCCGCTGTCGGTCGATGCCGAGACCGGTCAGTCCAACGCACCCGAACTGTCGGTCCTCAGCGGTCAGGCCCTCACCAAGATGAGGACCGCGGTGGGATCCCAGATCGACGTGTCGGAGCTGGCGGTCACCGTCATGAACTACGACGATGCCACCCAGCGCAAGATCAATGACCTCCAGGGCCAGGTAGCCCAGACGCGCATTGCACAGCAAGCCGTCAAGACCGCGGAACAGCAAGCTATCGCCAACGAGAAGTTGGCGGCTTCAGTGTCCAAGGATCCCAACGTCCTGGTCTCGAAGTGCCTCGACCACCTGGCGGACGCCATCGCCAAGGGGTATCCGCTACCGGCTGGCTTCAGTTGCTGGCCCGGCGGCAGCTCCGCGGTGGTCGTGCCCAGCGGAACCGCCACCAAGTAGTACCTGCCCACCTTTACAGAGCTGGCGGGGGAGTGATCCCCCGCCAGCTCGAGGTGAGCCACCGATTCCTAGCTTGTCACGTTTTCACCCCTCAACAGGGTGTTTTTTTATTTGACTAAGTATTTATTTATATTGTTATTTATGTTATAATAATAATGGTAATATCCCATCAAACGAAGGGAGGCCCCCTGTGGCCACCGAAGTACCTAGCAAGTACGGCTTCTACCACCGCAAGGCCGCCATCGCCTCTTGGGCGATGGCGGTGTGTGGCATTACTGGCCCCACCATGCTTCTGGTTGGGCTCATGATGCGTCCGAAAGTCAACTCGTACCTGCTGATCTGGGGAGTCGTGATGTTGATCACAGCCCTCTTCCTCGGGTACCGAGGCGACCAGCTGCTCGCCAAGCGCGACCGCGAATGGAACACGGGCTGGTTCCACGTCACCCGCTACGCCTGGGTGAGTGTCCACAATGAGCGAGCGGCGAATCATCTCTACAAGCTCTCCAAACCAGGGGTGGCCGGCCTCAACCCCGTCACGCTGTGGATGGGCAACCACGAGATCGTCTGCCAACGACCCGACCGCGGTCTCATGGACCAGTTGGTCGCCGGCCAGCCCGTCTACGGACGGCTGCGCTACAGCGATGAGCTGAAGGGGTGGGAGCTGGAGGCACTGCCGATCCCCGGCGAGTGATCTCTTATCCTCAGGGTTTTACCACCAGACCCGCCCGATGCCTCCTTGAAGAGCGTCGGGCGGGTCACCGCCCTTTCATGTAACAACCATTTGATTGATCCGGCTACGCCAGGGTCTTTTTTATATGAAACCAAAGCACGCTATAATAACCTCATGAAGTTATACTCCTGGAACGTCAATGGAATTCGTGCCGTACTAAGCAAGGGAACCTTGCAGCGATTTATCGCCGATCATGACCCAGACATTCTCTGTTTGCAAGAAACCAAGGCCGAGCGTGGGCAAGTCGAGATCGACCTACCACAATACGAAGAACATTTCTATAGTGCCGTCAAAAAGGGCTATAGCGGTACCGCTATCTTTACCAAAACGCCCGCCCTTCGCTATATCGACGGCTTTCCTGCGAACATTATCGCTACTTACGGCGTCACGGGTGACAGCTACGGTGACCCCAATGCCGAAGGACGTATCATCGCCGCCGAATTTGACAAATTTTGGGTCGTGACCTGCTACACACCAAATAGCAAGGGTGATCTCAGCCGGCTGAACCTCCGCTATCAGCACTGGGACCGCGCCTGCCTGGCATACCTCCGACAGCTCGAAACCTCAAAGCCCGTCCTCTACTGTGGCGACATGAACGTCGCTCATCAGGAAATCGATCTGGCTAACCCCAAACCAAATGTCGGCAAGCACGGCTTCACGGACCAAGAGCGAGAACGATTTGGCGACTACCTAGAAGCGGGCTTTGTGGATACGTTCCGCGCCGCCTACCCGGACCGCAGCGAGGCATACACCTGGTGGACGCATTGGGCAAATGCCCGCGCCCGCAATGTCGGCTGGCGCATCGACTATTGGCTGGCAAGCAAAGCTATCGCTGGCCAGATCAAAAACCCCACTATCCACCCCGACGTCATGGGCAGCGACCATTGTCCGGTCAGTATAGAGCTGATATAATTGTCATATGAGTTCAGACGATGTTTCAAACGCAGAAATTATGTCAACACTTTCTCAGTTTGCCAATGAAGTAACTGAGCGGTTCGAGAAGATTGATGATAGGTTTGAGAAAATCGATGATAGGTTTGAAAAAATCGATAAACGGTTTGAGCATATTGATAGTCGGTTCGAGAAGATTGATAAGCGGTTTGATAAAATGTTTGTCTACAACGAACAACGCTTTAGCGCGATCGAAAAAACACTCGAGAATATGGCCACAAAAGACGACATCAGACGCCTCGAATCTCTGATAGACGGCTATGCGGCAAAATTAGATACCTATGCCGCCGAAATGGCAGCTATGCAACACAAGATCGACCGTTTGGAACGAATGATAGACTACCTCGCAAAAAAAGCCGGTGTAAGTCGTACAGTTCTCGAATCATTATAGATAGACCTAAACAATGTGAATATCCGTCATCACTCAAAAAAGATTGTCGTTACCGCTGCCGTGGTAGCGATCGTAGGTATCCTCGGCTGGATTGTTTTGACACCACACCAGACAACGGCACCATCAACACCCCCTCCTTCTGAGCAAGTATCAAAACCAACTCAGCCCCCGACGTGATGGTTTCGCTTCCTAGAGCCACCCCCATTGTCGCTCTCAAGGAAGATTATGCAAGTGATGCAAGTGTGTGGCGCGTCGTCAGCAAAGACTATCCTCTCAATAATCCGCATTACACTCCTACTGTCAGCCTTGCTACAGTTGCCACGAGGAGCGACAAGCCACGCGAAGAACGTTCACTACGAACAGATATTTTGCCAGCAGTAGAAGCGTTATTTGCTGCCGCAAAGAATCAAGGCTATGATCTGATGATCGGTAGCGGCTACCGCTCATACGAGCAGCAAGCCATTTACTACAATAGTTACGTCGCAAAAAATGGTCAGGAAGTTGCCGACACATTTAGTGCTCGCCCAGGCCGTAGCGAACACCAAACTGGCCTGACATTTGATATCAGCTATGTTGATCGGTCCTGTTATCTTGACACGTGTTTCGGGGATACTGCCGCAGGGAAATGGCTCGCCACCCATGCTGCAGAGTATGGCTTTATTTTGCGCTACCCAAAGGACAAGATCAGCGTCACAAAATATACCTACGAACCGTGGCACTTTCGGTATGTCGGCAAAGATCTTGCGAGAGCACTAAGCCAATCAGAGCTCGCCCTCGATGAAGCCAAACCTTATCTTGATGCAGCACTTAGTGAGCTCAAGCAGCGCAGTCAGGTCAAATAATCTACGGCGTTACCGCTAGCTGAACCTCATTACCCAGTACCCGGTGAAGGTACGCACTGCGCTCTGCCACCGTCGTGCCAAAGGCTGCAGTTGCATCGTTGGCCTCTGCCAAAGGCTGCAGTAGGAGATTGTGTCTCGCTGCTAAGTTACTCGCCGCCTGGTCGGCCGCCGACCACTCATAACTCATAAAGGTACCGACAAACGACATGTCTGTTATGCTCACGACACCGTTTTGTTTGGTAACAGTAAACCCAGCCACACCTCCTGTGAGCTCATCTGTTTTGAGCTGGCTGGAAAGCATATTGCCAATCGAGTACCAGACAAGTGTCTTGCCTCCAGAGGGACGATCAAGCCAAGATACTCGTTGGACGACGTGAGGACCCGTGCCGATGACGACATCCGCCCCCAGCTCAGCAAATTGTTTTGCTGCTTGCTGCTGGTCTGTGTTGACGATATTGCTATCCTCTGTGCCCCAGTGAGTAGACACGATCACCACATCCGCGTTAGCCCGTGCCTCTGTAAGAAGCTTCTTAACTAGCGCCGTGTCGTGGTAATTATTGAGACTATAGCTCGCAGGCACCGTCACATTGCTAAAATCAGCAAAGGCGATAAATGCTACCTTAAGACCATTTTTTGTAAAATACCGTACCGTGTTTTGCTCGGCCGATGAGCGGTTGGCGCCACTGTATGCCAAAACGTGTTGAGATTGCCAGTTGTCAAGTGTTGCGTTGATCGCTAGCTGGCCCTTATCGGCGATGTGGTTTGTCGCGAGATTGATGACATTGCAGCCTGCGCCCTTGGTAAGGCCGTCAGCAAACTCGGTCGGCGCGTTGAACGACGGATAGCCGCTAATGCCGAAGGCCGTACCGCTCGATAGCGTCTCGGTATTGCAAAACACAACATCGGCTTGTGTATAGACGGGTCGAATCCGGCTAAAATAGGGGGTGAAGTTGTATCCTGATGCTATCTTTGCTTGCGATACCACCGAATCATGGGCCAGCATATCACCCATAGCCGCAATCCTGATTTTTTGCGATGGCGAGGACGGGGACACCGATGTTTGAGTAGCGGAGTTGGTCCCTGATGATGGGGTCTTGGCTGGCCGTGTCAAGAAATACCACGTCATACCCACACTCATGAGGGCAACTGCAATTCCGGCTATCCACCGCATTATACGGCTCCTACGTTGCATCTGCATAGTCTCAGTGTACCAGAGAGAGATTTACTGTATACTAAAAATAGACTAACCGTAGGAGAGTGTTAACAGATGTTATCTGCCAGTATCACCCAGCGCTTCGAACGAGCAAAAGCATCTCAACCCGAGTATCGTCCAAACAGCCGCGTCAGCGCAGAGCTTGGGACAAAATCGCTTATTGGCATCATTGGCCCGTGTTCTGTCGGAAAAAATTACGTGATTGACCACTTGACCGACAATGATAGCCGATTTCGCTCTGTTCGCAGTATCTCTACCCGCGAGCCACGCCCCGACGACACGCCAGATACGATGCAGTTGTTTGCCAAAACCGATGAGGGCATAGGTGAACTAGTAACACTCATCGAAGAGGGACGCGCCGTAAGCTACGTCATTCATCCGACAACGGGTGAGCTCTATGGAACGCTCGACACCTCTTATCCTGGTGAGTTCAATCTCCTCCCAATGCTCAGCAACTCGACCGACATGTATCGTCGTCTACCGTTTCGTGACGTACGCCTTATCGGCCTCGTTGCCCCTCCAGACGCATGGGAGTCGTGGTTTAACCGGCGTCACTTTGAGAGCGCAGAAGACCGTGCCAAGCGGCTCGCAGAGGGCGCCCAATCTCTTGATTGGCTGCTCGCCAACACCGACGCTTCTATCATCTGTAATCAACCAGATAACCCTGATTACGCTGCTTCTGCCATCAAGACAGTGGTTGAGCAGCGATTTGTGCTTCGCGATGAACAAACGGCCGAACAGCTCCTCTCAAAGATAAATGCCTTGAGGTGGTAAGGAGGGTCCAATGACTACTGACACTGCCGCGAAACGCCCCCAACTAACACTGCTCTTTCTACTGCGAGACAACCAGATTCTCTTGGCGATGAAAAAAATCGGCCATGGCAGTGGAAAATGGAATGGCACCGGCGGGAAGTGTGAGCCAGGCGAAACTCCCGAGCAGGCGGCAGTTCGTGAGTGTCAAGAGGAAGTGGGGGTCACCGCCAGGGCTATTACGCCTGCTGGTATCTTGCGTTTTTATCAGGAACCCCCTGTCGACATGTATTCAAATATCGATGTGCACGTCTATACCTGTCGTGAGTGGGAAGGCGATCCACACGAAAGCGAGGAAATGAAACCAAAATGGTTCAATATTGACACTATTCCCTATGAGAATATGTGGCAAGATGACCAACACTGGCTTCCGCACGTCCTAGCCGGCAAGATCGTCGATGCTACATTTGTGTTTGATGATGCGTATGAGTTAACACGCCATGACGTAATGACAAAGGAGGCTCTATGAGTAGTAAAAAGCAGCCACTCGCGATCATCGATATCGACGGGACGCTGTTTCGATGGCAGCTCTATCATGAGCTTGTCTTTAAACTAAAGGAACAGGGCTATTTCGGTGAGGAAATAGCTAAACAGCTCGACAAATCCTTCAATCAATGGGTATCACGTAAGGCCAGCTTCGCGAGCTACGAACAATTTGTCGTCGATACCCTCGTTGGTAATCTCACCTCGATTCCCAGTCACGCCTTCGATGAAGCCGCTCATCAAGTTGTTGCCGAGAGTGGTCACAAGATATATGTCTATACTCACAAGCTCATCAAAAAACTCCGCAAGGACGGCTACTATATCCTGGCACTGAGCGGTTCCCAGCAGGAAGTTGTCGCGCCATTTGCTGCACGCTATGGGTTCGATGATTGTATCGGATCCGTCTATGAGCGCTCTGGCGATAGCTTCACCGGCAAGATCGAACGCTATGTTCCCGGCAGCAAGCGAACTATCATCAGCGACTATGTCAAAGAGCATGATCTCACGCTGACAGAGAGCGTTGCCGTAGGCGACTCCGATAGCGACATCGGCATGCTTGAACTCGTGACATACCCCATAGCGTTTAACCCCACCGTGGAACTACTGCATACCGCACGACAACGGGGGTGGAAAGTAGTGATCGAACGCAAAAATATTGCCTATACTCTGACAGGAGCAGCCGGTGACCCCTACGTATTGGCAACAGCAGACCGCCTCTAAACCACTCTTTCCCGATATCGAGTGGAGTAAACCAGAGCAACGTGCGCTCGCAGGGCGACTCGGAATTATTGGCGGCAACAAACTCGGCTTTGCGGCGGTTGCCGAAGCATACTCTACTGCACACGATAGCGGGGTAGGGGAAGTACGCGTGCTCTTGCCTGATGCTCTGAGAAAAACCATCCCACCGTCTATGACAGAGGTTGTCTTGAGCCCCAGCAACCCAAGCGGCAGCCTCTCCCGTGAAGCGCTACCCGACATGCAAGCACTTGCTCACTGGTCAACGATGCTACTTCTCGTCGGTGATGCCGGACGAAACAGTGAAACCGCTATCGTGTACTCCGATATGCTTCGCACCTATAGTGGACCACTGGTCATCACCAGAGATGCTATCGACCTGATCAAAAACGACACCGCCGCTCTTGTCAATCGTCCCTCCACGGCACTGGTGCTATCCTTTGCTCAACTCCAAAAACTCTTTCAAGCCGTCTACTATCCAAAGATGTTGACATTCAGTATGCAGCTGATGCAGCTCGTGGAAGCAGTGCATAAGTTTACTATCACATACCCGGTAACGCTGGTGGTGCTCCACCGCGAGACAGTTGTCGTTGCCCATGATGGCAACGTGACAACGACCGCATGGGAAAACCCGCTCGCTATCTGGCGCGGCACGACGGCGACCTGCGCCGCAGCCTACTGGGCATGGAACCCCTCTCATCCGCTCGAAGCCCTCACGGCAAGCCTGATTACAGATCAAACCTGAATCTCACCCCCTCCTCCGACAGACAGTTGGCCCTGATGGGCCAAGGCCCGCCAAGAGCGAAGGCTGATTTAGTTAGCGGCGGGCCGGTTGTGTGGAGTGGGGAGGGGTTGGGATTTAGATAAGTCAAGGGTTGTAGTATTTCTATTTATGTGTTATAAAAATATTAGTCTACACCCCCGACAGAAAAGGAGTAGACTCGTGAAACCAGCAGGAGTTATTCGTCGTGTGGAGGTCAACGACAGGCGCCTCCGAGCCGACATCCGGCGACTCGCCGGCCAATGCAAGACATCGAGGTTCCGCACTATGCGCCGCAGTAGCGAGACGCTGCTTGAGGCGCTGGGTGCCGAAGACTGGGACACTGTCTTCGTTCAGCTCGGACACATCGCAAGGGGTCAGCGCAATCGTCAGGATGACCGCGTGAGATTGGCGCAGGACCTGATGACGCGGCTGCGCCCCTACATCGATCCCACGCTGAGTCCACCGCCGAGCAGCCGGTAGCTGCTCACCCCCGCTCTACGAGACCCGTCCTCGAGGCAAATCCGCCTCGGACCGTTCCTCGAGGGCGGGTTTTCGTTTTATTAGGAGTGACAATAAACAATCTGCTGGTGGGCCGGGGGGGACTTGAACCCCCACTCACGTACATGAACCAGATTTTGAGTCTAGCGCGTCTACCAATTCCGCCACCAGCCCATCGGCACATTCTTTATTGTCGCTACTCTTGTTGCCATAAGCACCATGTAGGCATTACACATCCGTTATTGTATACTATATCGCAGACAGTTACTAGTATGCGCCCAGATGATACCCGCCCAAAACCAGCCCTTGCTATACCTCCGCGACAGACGGTGAGTACGCATGATGTCCGTGGCGAAGGTACTCAGGAGGCCGCATCACTCATTCGAGACCAAATTGACACGATTTACGCCACTCCTTCACAAGCTCCACAGACAACGCCGGTCATTTCACCCCTGTCATTGCAGCAGGACGAAGCGCCCAGCCCCTACGCGCGAACTCACGATGAAACTCAGCATCATATCGAACCCTCGATCTGGCAACAATATCACACCGCCTGGCAAAGTTATTACCAACAGTATTACGCCCGCTACTATCTGAGTCAGGTACATCAAACAAAGCAGCAATTGGCTGCAGAGGCGAAGACCGCTCAGCCAGATGAGACGCCAGAAGAAATGACAACAGACGAGGCAATCTATGATCTCAGGAGTCGCGTGCGTCAGGCTATCAACACTCGTGCAAAACAAGTCCGAAAGAGTCGCCATTTTGTACCAGTGTTGTCGGCTGTATTTGTGATGTTGGTGTTTTTGTTTCTCCAATACAACCGTGTTCTCCTTGCAAACATTGAAGCGTACGTGAGTCCAGGAAACCTTGACGTTCAGAGTATTATCGTTGATCCGAGCCAAAACGCAACTATCGGGCCCGATCCGCTGCTTATCGTGCCAAAAATCAATGTCCAGGTGCCCATCATCTGGGATGCGGTGGCTAGTGATCAAAACTCACTCAACGTTGCTATGACTAAAGGTGTTGCATGGTTCAATATTCCTGGTGCCAGCAGCCGACCGGGCCAGATAGGAAACGCTGTTTTTTCTGGTCATAGTAGCAATGACTGGCTCGATCAGGGAAATTACAAGTTTATCTTTGCTCGGCTTGAACAACTTCGAGAGGGCGACACAATCTATATAAACTACGAGGGTAAGCGCTATACCTATCTCATCACCAGCACAAAGGTAGTCAAACCAAATGATGTTTCCGCATTAACCTTTCCTGTTGATAAACCGATCATCACCCTCATCACCTGCGTGCCACTTGGGACTGCCAACAACCGACTCCTCGTGTTTGCCGATCAAATCAGCCCTGATCCAAAAGCAGCTACCGCCAAACCAACCGGTGGCGGCAACACGACCGGCTCTATGCCAAGCAATTCGCCGACATTTCTCGAACGATTATTTGGTGCCCGCTAGGTTTACTGGGCAAGCTGCACGCGAACTAGTTGCGCCCCTGAAGCAGAGGGCACGTAGCCGTAAAAGTATTTACCATTGGGTGAAAGTGCCGGTGATACCGCCAACGCACCTGGAATAACCACTTGGTGGTTCGCGCCATCAAACTCATACAGTACGCCGCTCGTATCAGCAAAATGAAACATATCGAGCCACGCCACTGGTCTACTCTGAGCAGCCGCGAACGTCACCCGAGAGAGCGCCTGCAGCTCAAGATCATAGGTGATAGCTGACTGATCTGTACTGACATAAACAAATCGAGCATCCTTGGGCGAGAACCCGACGCGCTTCGCTGAGCCAACTTGCGGTATTGTTGCAACCGGCTTGAGTACAAGAGGGCTGCCGCTATCGCTTGCTGGCAAATTACCTGAGGAGATTTCCACTGAATCACCATACCCAATTGCCGTATAGGTGACGTTATAGTAGCGCGCGATTGCAAACGAAAGGGGTGCTACACCATCGTCAGTATAGGTTTTGACCGTGAGCGGTGTGCGTGCACCATCGGTCAGATAGCCAACAGAGCGGGTTTTGGTTGGTTGATCGAGTGCTGTGACATAAGTCAGGGTTGATGCATCGTATTGAGAAAACTCGCTGATACCGGTAAGCAGCGGCCCAGAAATAGTCATTGAAGCCAGATCCACGCGCCGCACTTCGCCAGTCTGGGTGATAACATACAGTTGGCGATTGTTGCCAATTCGAAACGCTGCTGAGCGAATGGTGATACCGAGTGCTTTAGTGACATTCGTCACCGCATGGTCGCCGCTGGTATCGAGCACCAGCCATTCCTCAGTGCTCCCGTAAGTGTGTTTCAGTAAAACATAGCGGTTATCGTCATCCCATGAAACCAAACTAAATTGTTCCGATAGCCCGGCTGCAGCTTTTGTATAGCTCTGGTCAGAAAGAGTAATGCGCGTTGGGGTAAATGTATCATCATCAGGATGAAATAGTGTCACTGTCGGCGTGTTCGCCGCATCTTTGACAAGAACCGATTTGAAATCGTGCGACGTGATTGCTCCCGTCATAGAAGTAAACTGCGCAAGAGGAACTATCTCAGGGGTGGTGGGGACGAGCAGGGCATAGTTGAGCCAGAGTATGCCACCCGGAATCACTTTGACGTTTTTTTGCCAACTTCGGTACCCATCTTTGAGTAGTGTAACAGTGTGAACACCTGCGGTAGCTGTAATTTTCGTCGGTGTTCTGTTTGCGAGGCTAGCGGTATCAACTGTTACCGAAGCTCCCTCAGGACGACTAGCAAACTGGATAAGGCCCCCTTGCTCGAGACGCCCGTCGTGGGCATTGTAGCGATACCCCTGCATTACCAACACCAAGATAGCCACGATAACCAACACCGCTAGCGTCATTAAACTATAGACAAACGTTAACTGTACACGCTGTTTCCGTTTTGAGGGTGTTCGATACATAGACAGCCTTATTATACTGCTTATTGCATATTTCTGCAGGTTTCATTAGTATAAAGAGTGAACCACGAGCAGTATCCTAATAGTGAGCTTTCGGTGAGGGTAGAAACAATGAGTAAAGATACGATAGTAGTCAATGGCGTCTTGTATGACAAACATACTGGTATTCGATTGCGCGAGACGATGCCCGCCAGTCATCATCAGCACCATGCCAGTGCAGTTCACACCCCTGCGCAACATTCACGTACACTAAATCGCCGCTATATCGCATCTCCTACCGTTAAGAGTAACTCGACACCCAAAAAAGTTCGCATCCAGGATGGCAACAGTCAGCACACCATCTCCCGCTTTGCCTCACAGCACCATCCGAAAGCCCCAGTAGTAGTGCACGATATCGCTCCGACTGCTCATCCGCTCCTTTCGGCCACCGAAACACGTCTCTCTGCCAAAAAACTCCCAGTATATACAGTTAAGCCATCTCAGGTTATCAAACAAGAGGCGATCGCCGCCGCCACTGCCGCCATGCAGCCTGCTCACACCAAAAAGCCAGTCAAACCCGTCAAACAGTCGAGTCGTACACGTCGGGTTGTTAGTGTGTTGTCTGGTTCACTGGCCTTACTCCTCCTCGGCGCCTATGTCACGTACCTCAATATGCCCAGCCTCTCTACAAGAGTGGCGGCGGCGCAAGCCGGTATCAACGCCACCTATCCTGGCTATCAACCCTCTGGCTATAGCTTGTCGGGTCCTGTTGCCTATCAAGAGGGGACCGTGAGCATGAAATTTGCCGCCAATGCCGGGCCACAAAGCTACACCATCACTCAGTCTCGTTCAGATTGGGATTCATCCGCCGTCCTAGAAAATTACGTTCGCGAAAAAGCCGGTAGCGACTACACCATATCAACTACTGGAGGGCTAACCATATATTCCTACAATGCCGGGGCAGCCTGGGTCAACGGCGGCATCCTCTATACCATTACGGGCGATGCACCTCTCTCTGCCGATCAAATCGAGCACGTCGCAACGAGTCTTTAGGCTCGCCAGGTAGCCTGCATCTTAGCCCCTTGTCGTGCTATACTACCTGCTATGACTATTCGCACTCGATTTGCACCGAGCCCCACCGGCTATCTGCATGTCGGCGGTATTCGCACCGCCTTATTTGCGTTTCTTGTAGCAAGGCAAGCCGGCGGCCAATTTATTTTGCGCCTCGAAGACACCGACAAGAAACGAGAAGTGCCGGGCAGCGCAGAACATCTGATCGCCAGCCTAAAATCACTTGGACTCCACTATGACGAGGGACCTGATATTGGCGGTCCGTTTGCGCCCTACAAACAATCAGAAAGACTTGAGATATACCGACAGTGGGCTCAAAAACTAATCGACGCCGGACGTGCCTATGCCGACCCCTATACTGCCGACGAAATTCAAGCATTTCGAGACCAGGCAACGGCGCACAAACAGGCGTTTTTGTATCGTCACTATCGTCCCGACAATCCACCCGCCTGGGATGGCACACAGCCGCTTCGCTTTAAGACCGAACCAAAAGCCTATCACTATCACGACGAGGTAATGGGGGATATCACCACCAACTCCGAAGTGGTCGATGATTTTATTCTCATCAAATCAGACGGCTACCCAACATACAACTTTTCGCATATTGTCGACGATGCCGAGATGCAAGTGACACATGTTATCCGTGGCCAAGAGTTTATCAGCAGTATGCCGAACTACCTAGCACTCTACGATGCTCTCGGCTTGACTCATCCGGTATTTGCCCATATGCCTCATATTCTCAACGAGCAGGGCAACAAAAAATTAGGAAAGCGCGATGGCGCCAAAGATGTGCTTGATTATATTCGCGATGGCTATTTGCCCGAAACACTCGACAGTTTCATCGCGACGATGGGGTGGAATGATGGTACTGAGCAGGAAGTATTCACGATGGATGAGTTGATCACAAAATTCAGTCTCGACCGCGTACAACGTAGTGGTGCGCGCTTTGACGAGAAGCGATTACTCTGGATGAATGGACAATTTATTCGCGAACTGCCGCTCGATGATCTTATCAACCGCGTGGAGTATTTTTGGCCAGAGTCGGCCAAAAAACACCCTGAGGACTACAAGCGTAGCGTCCTAGCTCTTGCCCAAGACCGCCTCAAGACGCTCAAAGATCTGCCGATGCTCACCAACTATTTCTTTGAAGATCCGGCCCCTCAGCCACAACTAATTTTAGACAATAAACAGCTCAAAAAATTATCGGCTGATGAGATAAACAATCTGTTGGAACTAGTCAAAACTTCATTTGAAGCCTGTGATGATTGGCAAGCAGGTGCGTTACAGATATGCCTAAATCGGCTTCTCGAACAAACTGGTCAATCACCCGCGGTACTGTTTAGTCTCGTCAGAATCGTCACTACCTGGGCACCGTTTAGCCCACAACTAAACGACACGCTTTCGCTGCTGGGAAGAGAGAGAACCCTTGATCGTCTAGCATTTCGCCTCTAGCGTTAGCATACCCCCCTCTGCTATACTAAGCGTAAGCATGAAACCGACGTATTATGCGCCCGAGCCACACAAAAAAACACCTGCACGCATCATCCAATGGCTCCGAACTCACCGAACTCGCAGTATTGTTCTTGCGGGGGTTGTGAGTATCATACTGGTCGGTGGTGTTGCTGCATTCATGATGTCGCAACAGCCAGCCCAGTCCGATACAACTCCCTCCGCCCCGTCACCATCAAAAAAATCTGCTCCGCCTGTGGTGTATTATTCACCGCTCACAGGTGAGAAAGTTGAGTCCGAGCAGGCGACAAAACAGGCAGTGACAGCAATCATGATTGAAAACAGCCCCGATGCACGCCCACAATCAGGACTCAAATCCGCTGGCGTCGTCTATGAGGCGGTGGCCGAGGGGGGAATCACGCGTTTTTTGGCGCTCTATCAGCAACAAAAACCGACTCTTATCGGGCCCGTACGAAGTGTTCGACTCTATTATGTTGATTGGCTGGCGCCCTACCAGGCAAGTGTTGCACATGTCGGAGGCAGTCAGTACGCGCTCCAAGAAGTCAGAAATGGCTCCTACCGCGATATCGATCAGTTCTTCAATGGCAGTTCTTACTGGCGCGCCAGTGACCGCTACCCACCGCACAACGTATACACAAATTTTGAGCGTCTCGATGCCCTCAATGCCACCAAAGGCTATACGACATCAAACTTCACAAGCTTTCCCAGAGTGGACGGTAAACCTGCAGCGAGTCCAACGGCAAACTCGGTCACTATCAACATCAGCGGCCCTCTCTACAATACAGCGTACACCTACGATGCTACCTCTAACACCTACCTTCGCTCGGTCGCTGGCGGACCAAGTAATGATCGTGAGCTCGGACGCATTGCACCATCAGTGGTAGTGGCAATGAAAGTTGATATGTCACTCGTCTTTGAAGACGGTTACAGAGAAAGTATCACGACGTCGGGAACCGGCAGCGCCGTTGTATTCCAAAATGGCATAGCGACAGAATGTACCTGGCGCAAAAAGAGCAGAAGTAGCCCACTCGAGTTACTCGACGCCTCTGGTCAAGCAGTCCCACTCATTAGGGGTCAAACGTGGATCGCCGCAGTGCCAAATGGTACCGGAGGTGTCTCATGGCAGTAGAGCCCAAAGGGACTTCTCGGCCGCTTATTAAGGCATACTGGCCAAAATACCGAAACACGGCCGTTATGGTGACGCTCGGTATGCAAACCCTCATCGTCATCTGTGTCGCAATGTCGCTCCTTATTGCTGGGTTTTCTAGCACATCGGCAGCCTTTTGGATTGTACTGATTGCCACTTCAGCGAGCACCTTCAGCTTAAACTACATTTTGGTAATGAACCTGCTGATTCCCCTCAAAGACCTCGCCGCAGCACTAACACATGTTTCTGGTGAACCAAGCGACGTTGTGCCACCAAATCCAAACGCAAAACATTTTGAGCGAGATGGTTTCAAGCCGCTCCTGCAGTATATCTATCAGTCGGCAGCCGAAGCGGGTGGTCCTGTCGAGCGACAATCTTCATCCCTATCAGATGACACAACACGTCTCAAGCAAGCCTTTGACCAGACCTCTGCGGGTATTGTTGTACTCGATAGCATGGGACAGATACAGTTCGCCAATAAGCATGCACCTGTTACCCGCACGACCGATAATTCACTTGTTTTGGAGTTGCTATTTGAGAAGGAGGGTGAACTAACACAGTGGCTCAAAGACTGCCATGATACGGCGGTTCATGCCGAAAAATCATGGCTACATATACCGAGTAAAATTGTCGGCGAGGAGGATCGACGAATTTTTGATATCACCGCCACCTACGAAAAGGGGAGTGCGGCCGAGATAGTGATGGTGATGTTTGATCGTACGGATATTTATCAACCAGAAGATGATGAGCTGGATTTCATTGCCTTTGCCGCTCATGAACTACGTGGGCCCATCACTGTAATTCGAGGTTACCTCGACGTGCTGGACATTGAGCTCGGCGCATCACTACAGCCCGACCAAGCAGAGCTTATCAAGCGACTGATTGTTTCGGCAAACCGTCTCAGCGGCTACATCAATAATATCCTCAACGCGTCGAAGTTTGATCGTCGACACATGAAAATCCACCTCGCCGAAGATTCACTTGCCGCTATCTACGACACAATTAGTGACGATATGCGCATGCGCGCTCAGTCTCAACGTCGGCTTCTCTCTGTTACACTACCACAAGACCTTCCAACCGTTGCCGCTGATCGCTCAAGCCTCAGCGAAGTGATGGCCAACTTGATTGACAATGCTCTAAAATATAGCAATGAAGGTGGTGTTGTAACGCTTGGCGCCGCAGTAGAAGGAAACTTCGTCAACGTATGGGTTGAAGACCACGGCATAGGCATCCCTGCAAGTATCGTGGGCAATCTGTTTCACAAGTTTTACCGCAGCCACCGTTCGCGCGAAACAGTCGCCGGGACAGGAATTGGTCTCTACATTTGTAAGGCAATTGTCGAATCCCACGGTGGTACAATAGGAGTGAAAAGTAGCGAAGGCCAAGGGTCTGTCTTTACCTTTACCGTTCCTATTTACGCATCCGTCGCTGACAAACTACAGGCAAACGACCATACCAATGCCAGTCTCATCAATAGCGGGAGCGGTTGGATAAAAAATCATTCAATGTATAAGGGGTAAATCGAGTGGCTATCAAGACTATTTTGTGCATCGAGGACGACAGATTTATCGGCGAAATGTATGTTCGTAGCCTCCAACATGCCGGCTATACTGTCGACTGGATGGTTGATGGCAACGACGGGCTTGTCGCGGCACGCAACCGCCGCTACGACCTCATTCTTCTCGATATTATGCTACCAGAAATGCGCGGAAGTGATATTTTGCGTGCTTTGAGGGGGGAAGGCAAAGACCTTATTCCTGGTACGCATGTCCTCGTTATGACCAACTTTGACCAAGATGAGGAATCCCGTACCGCGATGGAACACGATGTCGATGGATATCTTATCAAGGCAGAAATTACCCCGCGCAAGCTCCTCGAAGTGATTACATCACTTGAGCCCGCGACCCCCGCAAATGGCTAGACAAACACCTCTGTTTTTGCTACGATATAGCAGCATTGGTCCCATCGTCTAACGGTTAGGACACCAGGTTCTCATCCTGGCAATCCGGGTTCGATTCCCGGTGGGATCACCAAGAAAAATCGCTTACCCCGCATGGGTAGGCGATTTTTCTTTGCCGAGTTCTACTCGGAGGAATCAAACCCGTCTCGCGGTTCGCTATTGCCCGGCAGCTTGCTGCGACGGCGCAATATACTCTAGTATTCCCGGTGGGATCACCAGAGAAAAAACATCACCCTACGGTGGTGTTTTTTCTCTGGTTGGTTTCCGTCAGGAAACCGAACCTGGAGGGTTCGATAAACCGACGAAATGAGAGAAAAATCAGCTTGCTTATTTTTCCGAGTGAGGATAGTTTACATCTTTAGATATTCCCGGTGGGATCACCATAAGAGACTTTTCTTTCACAGAAAGGTCTTTTTCTGTATCAGTAAGTCTAATCTTATTATGTTGTGGTCCTTACAGATATGCACTTAGCACTCATATCTAAGCGCCCGCTCGGATACAAACGATCTGTTATGTCAAATTAGGGCTAAACCATCAGGCAATATGAGTTGTAGATAGGCTAAATTTTGACTATACCTCTTGCGGAGTAGAGTGATATAATAAGCAGTAATGAAAAAAAGGGGTGCGGACAAAGAATATGAGGTGATGTCGCAGTTACTCCAAGCTGTTGACATGGCCGTCAAAAGTGGTGTGAAACCAAATATGGTGGCTGATGTATTGATTGATATTGGCTGGCCCGCAGAATTGGTCAATCCAGCAGTTGATGCATGGCTGCAGGTAAATGTCAAGAGAACAGTACAAACTGACTTCAAAACTTGGCTAAAAAAATACCAAAAAAAGGCAACAAAAGGCGTAGTAACTGTAGTTATAGTCACAACGATCAGCGCGGGTATATCACTGCTCAAACCGTGGCCTATGAAGATCATGGCCGATTCAGCATTTGGGTCGATCCCTGCACCTTGGCCGCTGACAGCTTATACTGGTGAGCCCGCACTGATTGCATACACGGCGATAATGTCCATCCTGATATTCCTTTTCGGTGCTGCCTTTAACTGGATTAGTGCGATGCATCTTCAAAAAGTTGCTTTTTCATTGAATCGTTCAATTAAAACCGAGTCTTTTTTACACATATTGCATTTACCACTTTTTCACCAGCAACGCCTGGCAAAAGGTGACTACGTCTATCGTCAAAACGTCGTCACAAATAGTTTATCCGACCTAGTTCTTGACACGACCTCATCTATCATCGGCTCGATCATTATGATAATGGGCGTCTTAGCCATAATGTTTTCGTTTAATCCACGGCTGACCATTGTGTCAGTTGTTCTCATGCCCATGCTATACGTTACGATGAAACTTATTGGTCCGCATCTTGGTAAATACTCGAGACAGTTAACTGAACTTAACAGCAAGACAGCAAGTTCAATCAATGAAGCCGTTGACAATGCCGAGACGGTTCAGACCTTTACGTTGGAAGACAAGCAACTATTGCAGGTTGATAACTACTGGCGAGCCAGCTACGAAGCAAGTCGTAAGAATCTTATTTGGGGTAATCTTTTGGAGAATTCAAACTCATTGCTTGTGATCCTCGCAACGTCGACAGTGATGTATTTTGGTGGCACCGAGGCCATGCAGGGGAAAATGACATTTGGCGAACTTTTCATCTTTATGACGTATATGGGGTACCTACTAGGACCAGTTGAGAACTTAGTCAAAAAGATAACCACACGGTATCAAAAGGAGATTGACGTTAGTCGTATCTATGAGGTGCTAAGCGACCATGAAGGTGTTGAATTTCTAAGAAAGGGTGACCATATTCCTGCGGGCATCCGCCCGGTTATCCAGTTTGACAATGTCTCGTACTCATATGGTGGGAAAGATATATTTAAGAATTTAAATATCACAATCAGAGAGGGCGAAAAGGTAGGAATTATTGGACCAAGTGGCGGTGGAAAAAGCACAGTCTTAAAGCTGCTACCTTTATTTATTGAGCCAGACCAGGGACGTATTTTATTGGGCGGGTACGACACACAGAGTTTCTCTTTGCAAGAATTAAGACGTCAGATCTCTTGGGTGAGCCAGACCCCGCAGCTCTTTAGTGGAACCATCGCAGAAAATATTTATGACGGCGATGTCTACAGGCGGATTACCTCAGAAGAGGTGATGAACGCTGTAGAAGTGTCTAACGTGCTCGAGTTTCTTGTTAAGACACCTCTTGGGATCAATACGCTCGTTGGCGAGAACGGATCTTCTTTGAGCGGTGGTCAGCGACAGCGGGTGGCAATAGCACGTGCACTGATTAAAAATGCTCCTATCCTCTGTTTAGATGAGCCGACCGCCGCCCTCGACGTCAAAAGTGAGAACTATATTCGCGACGCTTTATCGAGAATCGTGACCAACAAAACCGTTCTCATGGTAACCCACCGAAAAGCCCTCTTGTCACTCATGGATACAATTTATGTATTAGACAATGGCACGCTAACCAATGTCAATGAGCTAGGCGGCCTAGATTACTATCTCACCCTACTGGAAGGAATTGCTATTCAGCAAGCAGAGAAGGAAATCGTTGATGAAAAGAGCTATGTTCTTCCAAATGCAGTTGACACCCAAATAGGTATTCAGGATATGGCGGTTCCTGAAGCACGACAGACAAATACCATACAGGTATTTCAAGAGATAGGTTCGTCAGACGTCGAGATGCCTTCAAGGGATGTATTCTTTGTGCCACATAGTAGCGATCAGACTACAGGGCGCTCTTCTGAGACGGACCTAAGTATGTCAGACGAAGTGGTTGTAGAATTCCACCACGAACGACGCGAAGAGTAGAATACCCTTATCGGTCCGGGACCAGACTGTGAAATAACATACCCCAGCTCACATATGTGCTGCTGGGGTATGTAGCCGATCACCAAGCAAGTAAAGGGCTATTGTCTATCTGTGTACTGAACCATACCAATCTCACCGGATGGCAGGGTATTGTCTCCCGTACTGCCCCCTAGACCACCACTTGCGCTATCACTAAATCTTATCTGTTGTCCGGGATGGATCCAGTGAGAGTCGGCGATACCATTTATCTTCGCCAGCGTATGGTAGTCCATGCCGTGTGCCTGTGCGATCTCGCTCAGAGTGTCGCCTTTTTTCACGGTGTAGGTACCCGCGCTTGGAGTACTGGTCAATAGGTCTTCCTTAGGAACACTCCCTCCATCGCCGATGCGTATGATTTGACCTGAGTGAATCAAATTTGGATTGGCGATACCATTTATCTTCGCCAGCGTATGGTAGTCCATGCCGTGTGCCTGTGCGATCTCGCTCAGAGTGTCGCCTTTTTTCACGGTGTAGGTACCGCCAGCGATACTCGCGTTGCTATCCTCAGCAACATCTGTGTTACTCGCAGCAGCTGCACCTTTGTGACTATTCGAAGTACTCTTGTCGCGGCGAGAAGGAGTACTTTCATCGGCTGAGCTGTTAGAATTAGAGTTGCCTGATGAGTTAGACGACGTCACCGCAGGTGTAGCAGGCGTTGCGGGTGTGGCAGATTTTTCTGGACCTGACTCTGAGTCTGATGTTGAGCCCGTTTGGTTATCTGGTTTTACACCCCCCGTCAAGGTATCATCTTCGGTGACGGAGTTATTTGAGATGTTAGTTTGCACATTGCCGTCAGCGGTGCTATCTTTTGGATTCTCTGTAGTATTTGTATTCGGATTTGTTTCTGTGGGCGCGGGTGATGAGCCGCCTGAGGAGGAGCCTGCTGTCGCAGCATAATTAAACGCCTCATCCTTAAATACATCTGGCTTTGGGGTAGCAGCGTAGAGGCCTTGTAGCCTTTTCATCTCTTGCAGGTCTGCATTTATTTCCTCGATAGGGAACGCGTCCGGACGATCTTTCCAAAGCTCAATTTTATTGTTGAGGTCAAATATTTTCAGATCGTATTGAGCGTATAGCGGCAGTTCTTCTTCGGACTGCGCATTTTCCATATTTGTCGCCTCCTTCCACCATGCGAATTTTTCGTCATGTCTCTCTTGCACTCCCTCCGTAATCCCAGCGGCAGGGTTGAAGAAATTTTGATCAAATTCCTCAGCGGCCCCTGGCGTAAGACCCCCATAACTCCTGATAGTTTCAGCCCTGAATATGTCTGCTTCTGTGGGCCGCCTAATGCCCATGAGCTGCGCAACAACCTTTTTATCTCGTTCATCTATAGCACTATTATTTAAATAGTTGTTAATAAGGTCGGCATTATTGTTAAGAGCATAACCATCATCGCTTCCCGAGCCAGGGATTGCATTTCCTATGATCAATTTGCCGGGGATGTCGACACGAAATGCCACATGAGGATTTGGATCGTCCTTCAGCACATAATACTTTACCCCGTATATGTCTACTTCTTTTAGCTCATACGATGTTGGTCCTGTCGGCGTGTTAGGATCATTTGCCTCCTTTTGTAACAATGCTGCATATTCTTGCATGAGCGACACGGCCTTGCTTTGGCTCGTGGAACCTTCCTTTGCGGCTCTGGCCAAAACACTGTCATATGTCGTGGTAGGCCGGGGTAAGCCTGCATATCCAAACGAATCATCATATGCGAAGAATAGGTCGTTTGCCGCTTGGTCTAAATATTTTTGTTCTATTGCCATAATACCCTCCTGTTAGTTAAAGTGAACTTACAAATCTAACTATACTATCTAATCGTGACTACAACAAGAGTGCCGGTATCACATAATTAACTGCGCTTTGCTACGCCCTACTATGCATACGGTATTGCTTTTGTTTGACGTTATCTAAGTATCGGTTCGAACCTCTGTTACAACCTAGCCCTGGACAATCTATCTCCTGCTCTCGATGGCTATTTGGCGATGCCAGTTATAATAGAGCCGAGTACCAGCCAACCTTGTCTGGTACTCGCTGTTCGTTAACAAGTAAAGATCGGCATTCTTGCTGGATAATTCGGCTAACCGTTCAAATGTAAGTATTGTCGTTCGGGTGATGGAGCCTCGTGTGTCAAAGGGGAATGCCCTTCGACTAAAGTATGTCATGGAGTTACGTCCCAAATTCACCCCCATTGTCTGTCTGGAACATAGAGAAGTTAATGCCTAGAAAATCCTGTGCTCGTACCACAAACTGGTGGCCAGCTTGCTGGTTGCGGCGAAGTGAGTACTCAGCGTAAGTAGCTCGTAAGTAATAGTTCAATGAATGACAGCACATACAAACGCGTACCGTCGGAGCGTACGAAGTGAATTGTATCCCCTTCGACGAGCGTACCCGGTACATTAACCTATGGTCGCTCAATGTGTGGACGGAAGCGTTTCCATTTGCTCTCTGGTTTGGTGAGACCTTGACGGCGTAAGGTACGTTTCACACTCGAAAGGCCCACCACACAAACACCTCTACTTTTACAGGGGTGTTTGCGCCGAGTTCTACTCGGAGGAATCGAACCCGTCTTGCAGTTCGCTATTGCCCCGTCACTTGAAGGCTCGGCTTGGCATAAACTAGGTATTCCCATAAGGTCAACCGGAGAATATTCCATCTAGACATTTATCGAAAACTTCACATTAATCAAAAGTTTAGTATAATGATCCTTATATTAACTTAGGGTATTAAAGGAAAAATATGCTTAGAACTAAACTTGTAGCAGCTGCGTTGTCTTTAGCTTTAGTGTTTGTGACATACGCACCAACTACCGCACATGCGTCATCGGCGTGCAATACAATGACTTTCTCGAAAAGCTCAAGCGGTGATTGTGTTCGATATATCCAAACAATGTTAAATGCAATGCAATCAGAAGCCGGCACTTGGAGTGGCAATGGATACAGTGGTGGTTACTACCTAGTTGTTGATGGAAAATTTGGCACAAATACCTACAATAACGTTAAGGTGTTCCAGAGGTGGGTAAACAGTTGGCATAGCTATCAAATGCCAGTTGATGGAATTGTTGGTCCTAAAACATGGGGCAGCTTTTCGGCATACGCATGGCACAATAACATACACACTTATTGGGGTTATACGGCCGACTCGATACCTGGATCAGCGTTGTGGGACTGGTATTAGTACCGTAGATAAAGCCTGATATAACAGAGACAGCACAGCCCAACCCCGTGTCGTCTCTGTTTTTCTTTGTCAACGCGTGGACTGGCTTAGACATTTCATAATTCAATTCGACAATAATTCTTTCATATAACATGAGTGAACCTTGTTGTTGGGAGCGCCAAATAGTACCTGCTATACTGACATAGTGCCACTCAACCTCTCGCAAAAGATGCTCCGTAATGTTCGACTATTTGGCGTCTATAAGGTATTTACAAAGCGTATCTTTCTACCCCTCATCACCATTTATGCAAGCCAGGGAATCGGCCTCAGTATCTCAGAAATAGGCGTTACGGCCGCTGCCGGAAGCGTAGCAAGCATTTTGTTTGAGACAATGACAGGCTATTGAGCGGATATATACGGCCGAAAACGCAGTGCACGTGTCGGTGCGCTGCTTGCGCTTATTGGGACACTCTGCTACATATTCCTACCAAACTTCACTGGTATTTTGCTGGCGTCAGTCATCACTGCAATTGGCTACTCGTTTATGAGTGGCGCTGTTGATGCACTGGTACATGATAGTCTCGTTGTACTCAGCAACGCTAGTGATTATGCAAAGATTGCAGCACGGGCATAGTCACTTAGTCTTATCGTCAACGCAGGAATTATTGCACTTATTCCGCTGCTGTATCCAGTTGACAAACGTTTGCCATTTATAGCAGGCGTGATTGCATACGGCGTTTTATTCGCGATTGCGTCGCTTTTTACCGAGCCGCCCATTACGCATGAAGACAGCATTCAGCACACTTCGTTTTTGCGGGCAATTCGCCAAGTTGTTACTCGACGTACGGTCTGGTCCTTTAGTATTGCGGGACTCGTAATGGCCTTCGCCACTAGTCCGGTTGATTTATACAACCTAAGTTTCGTTGCACTTGGTCTCAACCCGCAATATATGGGACTTCTCTACGCCGCGCCGAGTATCATAGGAGCCGCCTTGGGCTACATTGTCCACCATCTCCGACGCCTTACATTTCAGCAGTACGCCTCTCTCGATATCATAATGAATATCCTCATGATGACTTCAATTGGCTTCTTCAAGTCGTTGCCGCTAGCGATAGCGGCACACGTTATCAATATGGCAATGTGGCGATACCAAAGTATTATGTATCAGCACTATTTGTTAGAATTATTTGGTTCCAGTCGTTACAAGGCCACACTCCTATCGGTCACTAACAATTTCAAACTCATCCACGAGGTGTGGCTAACACTTCTGTTTGCGGGCATAGCACAGCAGATTGGTATCATCGGTGCAGTAGGGCAGGGGGTCTGGATGATAGTGCTGACATGGCCATTTATGCTCATTGCGATAGCCAGATTGAAGCGTATGCAGCTTATCAAAAAGACCATGGATGGTTAGCCTGAGGCAATTTCCGCAACTTCTTCACCAGATGACAGACGCTATGCTATACTTTTCTATGAAAGACGCTTATGCAACCAAGTGGCAAACGAACAGTCATAATTAGTTTTCGATGGGAGTACCTCTTGGGCTGGGGCATCACTATTTTGCTCTGCATCATTCCCGTTGTTCTGTGGCACAACGCCCATCCGCTGAGTTATATCAAGCGACCCGAGCAAGTGATGCTAGCGCTAGGGCAAGTGACAGGGCTTATCGGCACCGTCATGTACGCGCTTAACCTTCTTTATGCAACGAGGTTGCGTTTCCTCGAGTATTTGTTTGGTGGGCTCAACCGAGTATATATCGCACATCACCTCTTGGGCGGTCTAGCCCTTATCATGCTGTCATTTCATCCACTCATGCTAGCGCTTCGATTTGTTTCGACCGACATCAAGCAGGCAGCACTTCTCCTTGTACCAAACGGTATTTTCCCACTTCAAGCGTTATTTGATGACAATCATATTTTTCACCAATCAGTGCTGCAACAATGGGCAATCTTTTTTGGCATCATCGCATTTTGGGGCATGGTAGCCCTACTGCTGATCACATTTTTCATTAAACTACCGTATAGATTCTGGCTATTTACTCATAAGTTTCTGGGCGTAGCGTTTGCCATTTCCGCCCTGCATATTTTGTTTATCAGCAGTGACGTCGCGAAATTGCCTGGCTTGCGCTGGTATATGCTTGCGATCGTCATTATGGGGACAGCTGCTTTTGTCTACAAATCACTACTGGGACGCATCCTCATCCGACGCTACCGCTATATCGTCCGCGATGTTACTGTTGTCGCTGGGAATGTCGTGCAAATCAAGCTTGAACCCGTCGGGCAACCGATATCCTACAAGCCCGGTCAGTTTGTGTTTATGCGCTTCATCGGAGCTGGTGCGGGAATCTCTAAGGAATGGCATCCATTTTCGATTAGTTCAAATCCAAAAGATAGTGCGCTCGAGATCAGTATCAAAGGTCTCGGGGATTATACCAACAAACTGACAGCCCTCAAAGCCGGGACACATGCCGATATCGAGGGCGCCTACGGACGTTTCAGTTACGTCAATTACAAGAACACTCAGCAAATTTGGATTGCTGGCGGGATAGGTATAACGCCTTTTCTGTCGATGTCAAAGGATATCGTGGGCAGTAATGCACATGCCGACCTATACTATTCGGTCAAAACCGAATCCGAGCTTATCAACTGGGATATGCTCTCCGAGCAAGCCGTTGGCGCACCGAACAATTTGCGTATTATTCCCTTTATTGGCGATAAGCAACCGAGCTATCTCAGCGTTGATTTTATTGCCGAGAACAGTGGGGGATTGGAGGGAAAGGACTTCTACATCTGTGGACCACCTCCCATGATGCAATCTCTCAAGAAGCAGCTGAGAGCACGTGGTGTTCCTGCCACAAGTATTCATAGCGAAGAATTTGGAATGTCATAGGAGGTAGATGTATGTGGCTAAAGAAACTTGTTGCCGTCAGTATGATTATCACTCTCGTCGGGATGAACGGCATCGCTATCGCTGGTATCTTCGCTCCATCGAAGAGTGGTAGGGAGCTCAGCGCAACGCAGCAAGCTTCTTTGGCGATACCAGTTATTACCTTTTCGGCACAACCTCAACAAGTGGCGACTGGTTCGTTTAGTAGTCTGACGTGGTCTGTCGAGGGTACCGTCGATAGTTGCCGTGGGGAAGGATCATGGGAGGGCCAAAAGACAGCTTTTGGCAGCCAAAGCACGGGTCGGCTCGCAAAAGAAGGTATCTTCACATATGCTCTTATCTGCAAAAATGCAGCAGGAGAGGCCAAACAAACTGTCACCGTAACAGTTAAAACTGGTGCTGTTTCTCCACCCACAACGCCCACAGCCCCATCATCGCCTGGTACTCCAACCGTTACCTACTGCAACGGGGCAAGCAGCTGCTACGGACCGCGCGAGGTTGCTGCACACAATTCCAGCGGCAACTGTTGGGGATATAACGGTAATCGCGTCATCAATATTTCTGGATTTGATGCGGCATTTCATCGTGCTAAGAGTGGCATCTCAAGCATAGAAGTAGGTGGTGTATGCGGTACGAACCTTGCAAATGCCCTAGGGGGTAGTGTCGGTGCCGAAGGCCAGACAAGAAACCATAGCAACGCCAGTAAATCAAACGCTGAACGCAATATGACATCATTCTTTATTGGATACTACGATGCAAAAAAACCATAACCACTCGCGTCGGCATACTACTGGACTCTCTCGATTCTCTCAGGTGTTTTTTGTCATCTCTCTTCTCTTGTGCATTACTTCTTTTACAGTACTAAGTGTTAGTTATCGAATCACACACCCAACAATTGCCGGGCCTAGTTTTCACGGGTTAACACTTGGCTCACCGGTGCGAAGTGGGGTGGTAGAGATCACTGTGACTAAGGTCACCCAAACCCAAGGCAAAGCCCCCTACGCCGCACCGACGGGTAAACATTTCGAGGTTATCGATCTTTTGATCCTCAATACAGGCGCTACCCCTATCACAATCACCCCGACAAATGATACCTATCTGAAGTCTGCCGATGGGACAGTTGCCTTTGTTACCCCCTCCGTTCTTGATACCCCACTCCGAGCAGGCACGTTGCTTCCAGGGGAACGAATCAACGGCCAGCTCAGTTATCTCGTGTCTGATACCATACCCTTCTGGCTTTACATCGAGTCAGATTGGAGTGGCGGAGCAATGAAATTCTTGTTACACTGATACTAATAAGCTAAAGGGGAATCATACTAGTGCCACTGGATCCATTTGTTGCTAAGATCAAGACACCACTTGATTCCAAACCGCCAAGGTTCCGTCTGCCGAAGCTCAGCCCGAAGGCAGTGAAGCTCCTGATTGCTGTTGCCTCAGCAATAATGATTATTAGTATGGTTTCGTTTGCTATATTTAGTTATCTCAGTACCAACAAGGAGTTTAGTAAAGACCATGGTCTCACCGCAAATGACCAAGAGGCACTTCAAGAAGAAGCCAAAAAAAGCGATGCAGCAAATCCAGGTGGAAATGTAGAGCAGGGAAAGGGTGGGACATCGGGCACTAATCCGCCAGTCGTCACTCTTACTGCCGATCCCGCGTCAGTGGTAACTGGTGGAAAAAGTAGGCTAAAGTGGAGCGTTACCAATAATCCTAAGGAATGTATCGCCAGCGACGATTGGTCGGGAGCCCGGGCTGCTTCTGGCGAAGAAGACACTCCAGCGCTGACGACCGTCCAAACCTACCTCTTTACGCTCACCTGTAAGACCGATACTGGGACGGGGTTTGCAACTGTCGGTGTAGGGTCGATGTCCCGTACCGTCACAGGAAATGCAGCTCGCGCGCCCATCGTGACGATAGCGCCTACTGATAGCTGGGTGTATACCGGCAGCTCGACGCAAATTATTTGGTCAACGACCAGTAGCCCCACCAGCTGCACAGCCAGTGGTGATTGGAGTGGTACCAAAAGTGGCGACGGTAGTATCTCGACAGGCTCACTTACTCAAACACGCAATTATACCTACACGCTCAAGTGTTCAAACGCAGCTGGTTCCAGCTCAGCAACAACTACCGTCGAGGCGCGTACGCCGCCAGCAGATATTCCTATTGTTACAATCGCCGCCACTCCACCTGGGCCTATTGTTCCTGGCGCTAGTACCACACTCTCGTGGTCTGTAAGCAATGCTCCGACCAGTTGTGTTGCAAGCGGTGACTGGTCAGGCGCAAAAGCAGCGAGTGGATCACAAGTCATGGCAGGACTGAGCACAATAAAAACCTACCTATTTACATTAACCTGCAGCAATGCCGCCGGAGGAACCTTTGACACCGCAGCGCTGCAGGTAATCCCAAATCCCCCCGATGTCTCGATCACCGTTAGCCCTTCTCCCATCTATACACGTGCGACATCAACCATCTCGTGGTCATCGACCAATAATCCCACGAGTTGTACAGCAACTGGCGCTTGGAGCGGCGCGAAAACAGCGAGTGGATCGCTTAATACAGGGACGATGAATTCGGCGGGCAACTATCTATACGAGCTTCAGTGCAGTAACCAGGGAGGGACAAGCGCAAAACGAAGCACAACACTGGTTGTTTCATTGCCGCCAAAACCCGTTGTCAACTTATCAGCAAGCCCTATATCGGTCACGATAGGCGGTTCATCCAACCTCACTTGGTCGACGACCAACACGCCGCTGAGCTGTAATGCGAGTGGTGACTGGTCGGGAGCAAAAGCAGCGAGCGGCTCAGTAAGTACTGGTGGTCTCGGTACGATCCGCACCTACAACTACACCCTTGATTGTAATAATGACGGAGGAACGGGGAGCGCAAGTACAAGCGTCACAGTAAGTAACGGCACTTCCTCGAATCCCCCCGCAGTATCGATTACCGCCTCACCAACAACAATTGCCACGGGCGCAGCTAGCACGCTCACATGGTCTGCCACAAATGCACCCACTAGTTGTACAAGTAGCGGTTCCTGGAGCGGTAGCCAAAGCGCTAATGGCTCAGCAAGCACGGGAGCAATTGGAACTGCCGGTACCTATACCTACACACTAACGTGCACAAACTCCTCAGGCTCTGGGAGTGGTTCTGCAACCGTTACAGTCGTAACCCCTCCTGCTATAAGTATCTCTGTTTCGCCATCCAGTATTACAACAGGTGGAAGTGCTACGGTATCGTGGAGCGTAGCCAATAGCCCCACCAGCTGCACAGCTGGTGGCAACTGGTCTGGTAGCAAAGCAGCCAGCGGATCACAGTCTACCGGCGCCGTATCACCGGCAGGCACCTACGTGTATTCACTTAGCTGCTCAAACGCTGGTGGTACCACATCAAACAGCACCAACCTTACCGTAAGTGACCCCGCACCAGTGTATTGCGGCGGACTAACGCCTTGCTATGGACCGACCGATCTCGCCGCACACAGTACCATTGGCAACTGTTGGGGTTGGAACACTACCTGGGTTGTCAACATCACAAGCTTCCGGCCAACACACAAGGGAGGCATTAAATCTGGCTCCACCTCTACACTTGAGAACACTTCTGCCACATGTAATCACAGTATCAATACGATTCTTAGAGGTACCGCAAGCATACCAGGTTATCAGGATAGCGGCGGAGCAACTACTCACGCGCACGGCAGTGCCACCATCAACAATTCTGCTAGCAGCCTCTTACTCGGGTACCGTGTGGGGTATTATGATGCAACCAAACCATAAAAGGAGATGTGATGCGTAAACTATTTCACAAAAAACACACCACCCCCGCTGAGTTCATTGCGGATGAAGTAGGCGAATTAAAAAAAGAATATGGTCGTTTTCGTCGCTTTACCGATGAGAATAGTCTCCTTATGGGAACACTGGTGCTTGGCATTGCCGCTCTAGTGGTCATCAATACGCTTTTTTGGGTAGAAGTCACCAAACAAAACGAGAGCAAACTACGAGCTGTCGCCGTTTCGGCCGCGACGACGCATGTCACAAAAACTCTCGACCCTACATTCAACAGTGCATTTGAGGCATCGGTCAGGGACGTCACCATAAATAGTGCCGAAGACCCCGCTTTCGGAGTCGAAGAAGGCAAAACAATGCTCATCATGAGTTTTACGATTACCAATCGTACTTCTACGGCGAAGCCGTTTATTCCCGTCAACCAGTTGTTTGTCCGAACCCCCGAGGGAGAATACTCGGCACTCCACGCTTCAATGCATGTTAAGAATCCCATCGCCGCCCAGGACCTCGCACCGGGAGCAACAGCTACGGGACAGATCAGCTTTGCCGTTCCAAAAAAAGCTGACACATTGCTGCTCTATGTCGATACGAGCTGGGATAATACCACACCACTTGTAATCGATGTGCTCCACTAAATGACCCAGCTTACTCCTGTTACCCAACAACTCATTGATGCTATAGAGCGAGCAGTTCGAGCGGCTCATGATAGTGGCAATAAGGTTCTTCTGCTGCTGCCGGGTGGTTCGGCGAGCCAGGCTATAGAACCACTTTTTAGGGCACTTCTGCCATATCAGCATAGTCTGACAATCACCCTGAGCGATGAACGCTACGTACCCATCAAGGATAACCACTCAAACTGGCAGGCGGTCTCGCGCTCCGCGCACCTCTTGCCAGAAGCATCCTTTGTGCCCGTACTCTCAGGGGGTAGCCGCCAGCAGGACAGCCAGGCATTTTCAGCGTTTCTCGAGCATCAGCACCAATTAGGTGCAACCATCGTCGCACTTCTTGGTATTGGAGAAGATGGGCACATTGCCGGTATCAAACCCAGTTCACCCGCCTGCCATAGCGATAACGCAGCAAGTGATTATGAAGCTGCGGACTTTGAGCGTATTACGATCTCAGGAGCATTTTTTTCGTCGATCGATCACGCCTTTGTCTATACGAAAGGTGCCGCTAAAGCAGCCGTTCTCGATCAATTCAACAGTCTCGCTCAGCCGGCCGATACATTCCCGGTCGAATTTTTGCGAACTACAAAACACTACGAGGTATATCTAGATAAGGAGGGAGGGACAATGAAAATCGGCTTTGTCGGATTAGGAAAAATGGGGAGTCAAATCGTCGAAAAGCTACTGGGAGCGGGACACTCCATCGTTGTCTTCGATGTCAATTCTAGCGCTGTCGCCGCCTGCGCCGAAAAAGGAGCAGAGGCCGCCTCGTCGCGCGAGGAACTTGTGGCAGCCCTGGGTGATACCCCCATCATCTGGCTGATGATTCCCTCAGACTATGTTGAGCAAGAAGTTGCCGCCTACAAAACCCTCCTTCCCGCAGGGAGTATGCTGATCGACGGTGGCAATTCAAACTTTCACGACACTCTTCGACGCGCCGATGACCTGCGTGATCACCAGATACGGTACGTTGATGCCGGCACGAGTGGTGGCATCATGGGCCTTGAAAACGGGTTTAGCCTCATGGTGGGCGGCGAGCAAGCCGCTGTTCAAACACTCTCGCCACTGTTTGAGGTGCTATCTATGCCGCGCGGACGCTGGATTCATACCGGTACTCCCGGAAGCGGGCACTATGTCAAAATGATACACAATGGTATCGAATACGCTCTGATGCAAAGTTACGCCGAAGGATATGACCTCTTGAAATATGGCGAGATACCTGGTCTCAACCTCGCAGAAATTGCTCACGTTTGGCAGGGTGGTAGTATTATTGCTTCTTCGCTCAACGAGCTTATAGAGCAGTTACTCTCAGAAAATCCTGAGCTAGAGGGTATTGATGGCTACGTCGCTGACTCAGGCGAAGGTCGTTGGACCTACGAAACTGCTGAGGCGGCTCAAGTACCGATGCCGGCGCTCCGTGAAGCACTCGCAGTACGGCAAGCTAGCCAAGAGGGGCACCATACTTTTGCCACTAAATTACTTGCAGGGCTACGCAATAAGTTTGGCGGTCATGCGATAAACCACGAGGAAAAATAGATGGGTAGTAATTCTCACTTACAAACGCTCTCAAACCCCACCACGCTTGTTATCTTTGGTGCTTCAGGAAACCTTGCTCAAATCAAGCTTTTTCCTGCACTCTACGAGCTCTTGGCCTATGGGCATTTGCCAGAGCGCCTGAGTATCGTCGCGATCTTCCGACAGTCAAGTGCGGCACTCGATACCGTCATGAGTCAAGTTGAGGTGACAATGCTACGACAACACCGCGAATGTGACCCCGCAATTTTGGCGCGTCTCAAATCACTAATCCGACCAATTATCATGGATAGTACAAACCAAGAAGACTACTATCGACTCCGTGATATGCTTGACGGCATAGATCACGAATTCAGTGTTGCCCATCAGCGAATCTTCTACCTGGCCATTCCACCGAGTATCTTTAAGCCAGTTATCGCGTGCCTCGGCGCGGCCGAACTTAACAAGGAGTATGATGGTGTCGCCCGACGCATTTTCATCGAAAAACCTTTCGGCAGTGATCTTGCATCAGCAAGAGATCTGATTGACTCAATCAAAACACACTTCGAGGAACATCAAATTTACCGCATCGACCACTACTTGGCGAAAGAAACAGTCCAAAATATCCTGACGTTCCGCTTCCAAAACCCGCTCATTCGCAGTATTTGGAACCGCGATGGGATTGACTATATTCACATCCGCGCCCTCGAGAAAATTGATATCGAGGGGCGAAGCGACTTCTATGAGAGTCTTGGTGCACTTCGAGACTTACTGCAAAGTCATTTGTTGCAACTAATGGCACTCATCATGATGGATGCGCCAACTGCCATGGAAAGTCACGCTATCCATGAGCAAAAAAATGCGCTGCTCGGTGCCATCAAACTACCCACCGAACCGATTGACGAGTTTGCAAACCGTGGACAATACCAAGGCTATCGGGAAGAGGTGAATAACCCTGAATCGCAGGTTGAGACCTACGCCATAGTAAAACTTGGTGTTGACCTCCCCGAATGGCACGGCGTTCCCGTGGTATTAGAGACGGGCAAAGCACTCGATCACAAAGACACCTCGATCGAAGTAGTCTTTCGGGACCGGCACAATATTGATAGCGGACGAAACACTCTCACCATCCACGTACAACCAGATGAAGGCATTGAACTGCAGCTCACCGCAAAGTCACCCGGCTTTGGCTATGAAACACGGCCAGTATCGATGAACTTCTCCTACAATACGGCCTTCGAGGGTAAGAATCCGGAAGCCTACGAACGAGTACTTTTTGACGCGATTGCTGGCGACCAAACGCTCTTTTCGACAAGTGCAGAAGTTCTGGCGTGCTGGGAAATCCTCGAGCCCATCATCCAAACATGGCGTAATCACAATTCTATACCCGAATCCTACACAAAGGGCAGCGAAGGCCCAGTAGGCGGTATCGGTATCCGAAAGAGCGTAACAACCTAATATGCACAACAACACTGGAAGTGGTATACAAAAATTGTTATCGAGACCGCTAGACTATCTCTGTTTCAGTTAATTTCAAGCTTGGCTCCTTATAGTTGGTATCGACCAGCTAAGAGTCTGGTCGCTCAATCCGGATGAGCATAATACGAAAGGAGACTATCATAGCCAACAATAAATTACTTATCCCAGCCCTCGCTACACTAGGGGTTGTAGGAACAATCGCTACTGTGAGCGCAGCTACTAATGTTGCCAATGCGTTGACAAGCGCTAGTTCGTCAATAGGAAGCACCTCGACATCCACCCAAAACGATACATCGACACAGCGTCCACCTGTGTTTGACGAATCAAAAGGTGGTCACACTGCAAACGGCAAGGCAGAAACACTTCTCACGGGAACTGATCTCGAGAAGGCCACAGCCGCAGCGACCGCAAAGGTATCGGGTGCTACCGTGCTTCGCGCCGAAACCGAAGCCGACGGCAAGGGAACCTACGAAGTTCATATGAGGAAATCTGACGGTTCTCACACTACCGTCTATCTCGACACGAACTTCACGGTTACTAGTACAGAGGATGGGCCAAACAGTCCAGGACCGCGAGGTCCACGACCCCCACGGGACAGCAGCACTACTGCTGACTCTTCACAGCAAAACTAGCCGCCCTCTGTCCTCTCCTCGGTCGAGAAAACACCTCTTGTTAGTAAGAGGTGTTTTCTTTAAAGAATCACTATCAATACTCCTCCAAACCATATACAATAACAGGTACGATGACAAAAAAATCCCGCTCCCGTGTATCTTCTCGTTGGCTATACGGTCTCTCAGCACTTATTGTCGTCGGGTGGCTGGCAGTCTCTGGCATCGGCGGACCGTATTTTGGAAAGATTAGTAAAGTTTCGAGCAACGACCTCACTAACTTTTTGCCAAAAAGCGCTGAAGCAACTGCTGTAAACACCGAGCTACTCAAGTTTCGTGACAGTTCTACGATCCCGCTTATTGCAGTTTTTCACGACACTAACCGCGATATAAGCGATAGTGATATGGTGAAATTGACAGATTCAGCCAAGCAACTACGCTCAATTGAGGGCGTTTCTAGCGATATTTCACCACCGATTCGCTCAGATGATGGCAAGGCAGCTATCATTGTGATTCCCCTTGCTTCAGGGGCTGAGTTCAAAACTATCTTTCCAGCCCTGAAGTCGACGATCGATGGTGCTGGCATTGGCATTAGCTACAAACTAGCAGGACCGGCCTCATTCGCCCGTGATTTGCAAAATGCCTTCGGTGGCATCGACGTCACGTTATTATTGGTAGCACTCGCCGTTGTATTTGTTATTTTGCTCATAGTGTACCGATCACCTTTACTGCCGGTCATCGTTCTCTTGGGGTCAATCAGCGCATTATCAGCGGCAATTATCATCGTGTACCATTTGGCTGCAAATGGTGCCATCCAGCTCAACGGACAAGTGCAGGGGATTTTGTCGATCCTGGTTATTGGTGCTGCGACCGATTACTCGCTACTCTACATCGCCCGCCTACGCGAAGAGTTGAGTGAACACCGCACGACATGGGAAGCAACAAAGGCCGCACTCAAAGGCTCATGGGAACCGATTGTGGCAGCAGGCGGTACCGTCATTGTTGGGCTGCTCTTCCTCCTGCTATCTGACTTAGGATCAAACAAAGCACTTGGACCGGTAGGCTCAATCGGAATTATTTTAGCCATTATCAGCAGCCTGACCTTTCTGCCGGCCGCATTGCTGCTGGCGGGACGCACGGCCTTCTGGCCTCGCAAGCCGCAGTACGACCTAACGCACAATGACAAATACGAGCAGCGCCACAGATTATGGGCCTCAGTAGGAGCCTTCGTACGTAAATACCCACGCCGTGTTTGGATAGTAACATCCGCACTATTGATTGTCGCGTGTGCGGGGTATTTCCAACTAAAAGCCGACGGTGTTGCCCAAAGTGATTTTGTACTAGGGAAGTCAGAAGCACGGGATGCTCAAGCTATCCTCAACGATCATTTCCCGGGCGGTTCGGGATCTCCTACCTACGTTATTGTTCCGGAATCAAAGGTCGATCAATCTGTCACAGTGATTGATGCCGATCCAGGCGTTGCCTCTACGGCCATCACTGCCACTGGATCACCATCTGGAACCGCCCCGATTGGCAAAAGTAAGCAAAAACTGCTCGAAACCTTGCAGGCAGCTATCGCAAAGCGTGGTCAAATCCCTGCCGGCACCCCAGTTGAATCGTTTTCGCCCTTCAAAAACGCCACGCCAAAAGTCATCGACGGAATGGTACTTCTCCAGGTGACTTTAACAGATGGCGCGGATACACAGGCGGCGCGAGCGACAATCGTCAGGCTCAGGACTGCCCTCCATCCGCTCGAAAACAGTATCAAGGTAGGCGGTATCAGCGCAGTCCAATATGACACCATTATCTCATCTGAGCGCGACCGTTATGTTATTATTCCGCTCATCTTAGCAGCCATTACAGTCATCTTAGTGGTTCTGCTACGCTCCCTAGTGGCACCAATCATACTGCTCCTAACAACAGTCGTTTCTTTCGAGGCGACACTTGGCGTATCGGCAGTCTTGTTTAACCACGTATTCCAATTCCCGGGCGCAGACCCATCTGTTGTGTTATTTGGATTTGTTTTCCTGGTCGCACTTGGTATTGACTACAATATCTTCTTGATGACACGGGTGCGCGAGGAGATCAACAAAAGGGGGGTAGTGGATGGTACCATCAAGGCACTCGTTGTCACTGGAGGGGTCATTACCAGTGCTGGCGTTGTGCTAGCATCGACATTTGCGGCACTGGGTGTTATCCCAATTCTATTTTTGGCGCAACTTGCCTTTATCGTGGCATTTGGTGTTCTGCTCGATACAATTATCGTTCGGTCACTCCTCGTACCAAGCCTCACAATCGATATCGGGCGGCCGATGTGGTGGCCAAGCAAACTAGCCCGTCAGCGGAAGGGGGAATAGTAGTATGGTTGAACAATTTCTAGTGAGACTCGTCGTCACTGGCGTCGTAATGGGTGTATTCGATGGGCTATGGCTTAGTGTCGTTGCCAACAAGTTTTACCGCTCGCAAATCGGATCGCTCCTTATGGATAAGCCAAACATGGCGGCAGCCGTGCTATTTTATGTTATTTATGTCATCGGCATCGTCGCATTTGTATTATCACCAGCACTCGATAAGCAGTCATGGCACTATGCCCTAGGAATGGGCGCTCTCTTTGGGTTCGTCGCCTATGCAACCTATGACCTCACCAATCTTGCCACACTCAAAAACTGGCCTCTTACCTTAGTGATAGTGGACCTGATCTGGGGCACGGTGTTGACTGCCACAGTGTCGGGTATTGCCTACTGGGTGATGCGAACATGGTGGTCATAGGCGATCTTGCGGTTAGTTTTTTTGCAGCACTCGCTGTTATGAGTTGTGCTTTTGTTGTTGGCTGGTACAAGAAACGCTACGATGGCGTCGATGTCGCATGGGGGATGGCAATCTTGGCATCGGTAATCGTTCAAATACCATTTCATTTTACTCACTCAACCGTAGCGATTGCTGCCAGCGCCTGCATCTGCTTGTGGGCACTCCGACTATCGTTTCACATCGGAAAACGCTGGCTTCACGCCAAAGCAGAAGACCCGCGCTACGTAGCGCTCAAAAAACAATGGCCCAAACGGTTTGTTGGTTTACAAACATTTTTTCGTATCTACCTAGTACAAGCAGTCCTCGCCGTTATCGTATCTCTTCCGGGTATCGCGCTCTGGCTTGACAAACCAGCGGTGTCATCATTGACCGCATTAGGGCTTGTCCTCTGGGTCGGCGGATTTATCATTGAGTCGGTCGCTGATTACCAGCTCCGCAGCCATGTTGCACAAAAACCCGGCACACTTATGACGAGTGGCCTATGGCGATACTCACGTCATCCAAATTATTTTGGAGAACTCGTGATGTGGTGGGGAATCGCGTGTCTCTCATTGAGTTCGCCCTCTTGGTGGCTCGCGACGATTGGCGCTGCCACGATCAGTATTTTAATTATCTTTATATCAGGAATCCCACCGAGCGAGCAGAGATCAAGTCGCTACCCAAATTGGAACGAGTACCGCCGAGCCACCTCAGTACTGGTGCCACTTCCACCTCAACAAAGATAATATTATCAGGTAGTCCCCATGGCATCGTCACACCTCAGATCAACACCATCCCAATATATTGGAGGTGGTCATCTTAGCCGCGAGAGAAGCCCAGGTCCTTTCTCGGGCTTCTTCCGTACCCTCATATGACAGAATTGTTGCAATCACCCCCGTTGATGCGTTATACTAACCGTAAGTACTATCGATAGCAAACGAGGGGGCAATTTTATTAAACCACGCCAATTAAATCGCTTTTGGCATCGGCGGCTCTGTGAAGCAGTTATGCTAGTAGCAGCCGCAGTTCTTGGCCTCTACGCGTGGTCGTTCTTTTCAGGAGTCAAGCAACCAAATAACACACTCCTTGTCGCAGATTATGCGGCAATCGTCGCCGCAGCGACCCTCATAAGCTCCTTTATTGCGTACGAGTGGACCCCCCATCGATTTATCGGTCTCTCTTCGCGCCTCATCTATGGCCTACTGCTCGTAACCATCGGTTGCTTGATGGCTGGGACGGGTGGCATATCTTCGCCATTTATCGCGCTCTGGATGGCTGCGTCAGTGTTTGCGGGCGTATTCGGGAAGCAGGGGATCATCATGCTTTTTATCGTAGTCAACGCTATACTCTTTTGGCAATATTCGAGCAATACACTCACGACCAATAGTCTCATGCTCGCTCTCCTAGCGGGAGATCTACCGCTTGCTGTTGGCATGCTCATTTGGGGACATCAGGGCGACAATGACGACGAGGAAACCTCGGAGGATAAATCCTACCATGAACTCGCGACACAGCTTAGCCAAGTTTCGGGCAAATCTGAGGTAGTGATCAATGCCATTGCCGACGGAGTCATCGCTCTCGACAGTAAAGGGTCGGTCGAATTGATAAATCCTGCTGCGCAGCAGCTGATAGGGTGGGGCAAGCAAGATGCACTCGGCCTTAGCTACAAATCGGTACTCAAACTCGTTGATGGCAAAAATCAAGAACCTGATGTCATGAATGATCCGATCACAAAAGCCCTCAACGAAAACAAACAGGCCACCTCATCAGTTCTCAGTCTTGTCACCAGCTCGGGCAAGACCACTCTTATCTCCATTGTTGTGTCACCGGTTGGTCAAGCCGGCTCTGGTGTTATTATTGTTTTTCGTGACATTAGCGGAGAGAAGGCAGAGGAACGTCAACAAGCCGAGTTTATCAGTACAGCAAGTCACGAAATGCGTACGCCGGTTGCTTCTATCGAAGGATACTTAGGCCTAGCACTCAACCCCAATACCGCTACCATCGACGACAAAGCACGTGATTTTATTACTAAAGCACACGCCTCGGCACAGCACCTTGGCCGACTCTTTCAGGACTTGCTCGACGTCACCAAGGCAGATGACGCCCGACTCAAAAATAACCCTAAAGTGGTTGATGTCGTCCCCTTTGTTCATGATATCTTTGAGGGGCTTGAGTCAAAAGCAAAAGAAAAAAATCTTCATTTTATCTACAAACCGCTACCCGAAGACAATGTCACCAAAGAGAAACTAAACGGGCGACGCCTGAGCCCAGTATTTTATGTCAATGTCGACAACGATCACCTCCGCGAGGTGATGAGCAACCTTATAGAGAACGCCATCAAGTACACACCGAGCGGCGATGTTGTTGTTGACGTCAATGGTGATGACAATCATATCGTGATGAGCATCGCCGATACGGGGTTAGGCATTCCTAGAGAAGACCAAGCACACCTTTTCCAAAAGTTTTATCGAGTGGACAATACCGACACGCGTGAAATTGGTGGTACCGGCCTTGGCCTCTATCTCTGTCGTCGCCTCACCGAAACAATGGGGGGACGTATTTGGCTAGAAAGCGAATACAAAAAAGGGAGCACCTTCTATGTGGAGCTTCCCCGTATCAACCATGAAGATGCGATGCGTCTGATTGAGCAAGCGAGTATCGAGGCCGAAAATGCAGCTGCGGCAACAACGACCACACCGATTTCAACAAGTACCACAACACTTGCTGTGCCACCGTCACTGCCAGCTATTCCTGACATCTCAACTCCTTCCCAAAGCGCCCCTGTGGGCGTGGTTACCGCACCACCAACGACCCCACTACTAGCACCGGCACCTCTGATGGCACCCGCATCTCAACCCCTCGTTCCAGGAAGAACCTACGCCGCTCCAAATATTCCGCTGTCAACAATTGAAGCAAATCCAAGTGCATTTATCAGCCATCACGGAGCGACACGTGTGTCTCCACAAGCTGAAATCAAGAGATAAGCATGAGGGGTATAGTTTTTTTTACATGCCTGGGATACAATGGGAGGTAACATGACAAAGATACTGCTAGTCGAGGATGACAAAAGCTTACGAGAGATCTACGGTGTACGCCTATTAGCGGAAGGATACGATATTGTCTCGGCAGGCGACGGCGAAGAAGCACTCGCCATGGCAATCAAGGATCGTCCTGATCTTATTGTTAGTGATGTGATGATGCCAAAAATCAGTGGATTCGATATGCTTGATATCCTGCGATCAACAACCGAGACGAAGGGCATTAAGGTCATTATGATGACCGCTCTTAGCAGCGAAGATCAGCGTAAGCGGGGTGAAAGCCTTGGCGCCGATCGCTACCTGGTAAAGTCACAGGTTGGTATTGAGGACGTCGTACGCACAGTGCATGAAGTCTTAGGTGACGCACCTATCACTGCAAATACGCTGAGGCCCGCTTCCTCTACCACTTCCGCCCCGTTACCCCCTTCGCCGGCAGCGCCTACTTCCTCTCCAGCACCCGTAGCTCCTGTTGCTCCCATGCCCCCTGCCGCTCCGCTTCCTCAACCAACGGCAGCTACGTCCGCACCATCACCTCAGCCAGCGCCCACCTTAACACAGCCCCAGGCATCACCACCACCTCTGCCGCAACCGACTGCACCGTTTTCCACCCCTCGCCCGGCTACACTCGGGGATAGGGTCATTCATCCACTGCAGCCTTCAGAACCTCCGCGCGACTACAACAATCTCATGGCAAGAGAACTGGCAAACGGCGTCCAAGGCACCGCTGCACCCGTAATGCCTCAACCGCAAGCTCCCACCGCTCCTCCCATTCCAACGCCTCCACCAACGTTTTCTGCACCGGTAGTTGCGACCCCACCGGCCGCCAGTGGTCTTTCCTTTGAGGAAACACCTCGGCCGCCTGTAGCGCCTCCTCTGCCCACAGTACCCATGCCTCAGTCTCCGACGCCACCGAGCAATCCGGTCACTCCTGTTGTATAATACGAACTATCGTGTTACCTGGTAATTCACAGCGACTCAATAAATACCTCGCTCTTGCGCTTGGTATTTCACGTCGCGAAGCGGATCTGCTGATCGAAAAAGGTAGCGTGTGTGTTAATGGCGTCACCGCTCAACTCGGCCTCCAGGTAAGCTCATCTGATCATATTACGGTAAACAACAAAGAAATACCCTTGGCACCCACCAAGTACACCTACCTCCTCCTCAATAAGCCCGCCGGGTACGTCTGTTCACGACGCTCCCAGGGAGATACCCCAACAATTTACGACCTTCTACCATTACCCCTCAAACACCTTAAATCAGTTGGTCGTCTCGATAAGGACAGCTCAGGCCTTATCATACTTACCAATGATGGAGACTTTGCCCACCGCATGACGCACCCTCAGTATCGCAAAACAAAAGTATACCGTATACGCCTCGATCGTGATCTCGAACCACTCCACCAGCAAATGATTAGTGACATCGGCATCACTCTCGACGATGGACGTAGTCAACTGACCTTAGCAAAACTGCGTGATGGCAATTTGCGCGAGTGGCAAGTAACGATGAGTGAAGGCCGTAATCGACAGATACGCCGTACTTTTGCCGCACTAGGATATACAGTGGTGAGGCTCGATAGGACTAATTTCGGTAATTATTCACTGGGTGATATAAAGCGCGGTCTTTACCATCAGATTAATATTCAGTAGGCGATATATTTGCTTGATAAATACTTTCCAGACCTTCTACCTCGAGCGCAAGATATAGTGATGGCAACGGTCGATAGGGACGTTCTGCCGTAGTGTGCAAACGGCGCAACGCTTCAACCCTCGATGATACTGTCGGCCTACCAGGATAAACTGCTCTATGCCAGAGACCGTTGCTGTCGAGACCGTATCTGTCGATAGCTGTTTCAGCCAGAGCAGAGATATGATATGCCCTTAGTTCGGAACTAAGCCGATACTCGTGGGGGAGCGTTACGTTCATATCGACAACAGGAAACATACTATAGTCATCGAGGTGTGTCACTTCATGCGTTGTCACGACAGGATGCGCAAAAGGATAGGTGACATTCTTGGCATCTTGCATGGCAAAGGCAACGATCGGCTGTTGATAGATTGCAAAGCGTGTACCACCAACAGAGTGTTCGCCACGCTCCGTGAAGACCTGAGCACTATAGCCCCTCCCCATTTCAATCTTAGTTGTGGTATCTTGGCGGCGATACGCTTCTCGGCGTATAAGTGCATCGAGTGCATCTTGATGGCTCAGGTTAGGACAAAGCTCTCTCATGCGCCTAATCTGCGCTTCAACAACTTCATCCGCTTGTGTCGTCATCTCTTTCGGATAGCAGAGGTTCTCACCGGGGAGCATGGCGACAACCGGAAATACCTGTTGACTTTCACCATGACTCGGCAAATCTATCTCAAGCCCCGAAGTCGACACGGCCATATCTGGTATCACTACCTGGCTAAGCCGCCGCTCAAGCACCGCGACAGTCGTCGCACCCAAGATATCCCTCACACCCTCATGACGCAAAAAGCCCCATGCCCGCTCGAGACTGTCTCCAATAAATTGTTGTCGCTGTTCACTACTCGGTGCGGCCATAGATGATTTCCTTATTCATGTTTTTATATCACTTTATTTGTTATTGGTCAATCTTATGGAATACTCAGATTATAGTGTTTACGCTCGCTATTTCTCGTTACCTCTGTTATACTATCTCTATTATGGCGGCAAAACTCCCTATGGTTGCTATTATCGGACGTGCGAATGCGGGCAAAAGCTCGCTTTTTAATCGTATGGTCCGCTCACAGCAAGCAATTGTTGCCCGTGAGGCTGGGACCACCCGAGATAACGTCACGGGCAAGGTGCAGTACCAAGACCATCAATTTTGGCTTGTCGACACGGCCGGTCTCAAGGATCCATTGGATGAGTTCGAGGCAACCATTCAACACCAGATTGATGATGCTGCTGAGGCCGCAGATGTTATCATTGTTGTCGTTGATAGTACTGAGTACCCAGGCGATGAGGATCGCATGGTTGCCAAAAAAGCGCTCAAGAGCAAAAAACCAGTTATCCTCGTTACAAACAAGGCTGATCTAAAAACGAGTCTGCCCGACACAGAGTTTCGCTGCCTAGGGATAAGCGACAGTATTCGTACAAGTGCTGAGCATAACAGCGGTATCGCCGAGCTATTAACCAAGATTACAGACTTGATCCCCATAGCACGCGAGTCTGAGCCAGATGACGTCGTACGAATCGCATTGATTGGTCGTCCAAATGTTGGCAAAAGTCACTTGTTCAACACGCTCGCTGGCAAGCAGCAAGCGCTTGTCGCAAATATCGCAGGGACGACCCGCGATCTCGGGCGCACTCGCGTAACGTTTCACCGCCAAACACTCGAGCTCATTGACACAGCGGGTGTCCGTCGCCAGGGAAAGCAAGAGGTGGGAATCGAAAAGTTTTCGGTCTTGCGCACGCTCCAGGCCATCGAAGAAGCCGATGTTTGCTTCCTCCTGATGGATGTTGGCGAGCTAAACACCCAACTCGACCAACGTCTGGCTGGTCTCATCAACGAAGCGGGCAAAGGGCTAGTCTTGGTTGTAAGCAAATGGGACAGTGTGGAGGGAAAAGACGCCTTTACTCGCGACGCCCTCGCCCCGAAAATAGCCCACAGCTTCGATTTTGTACCTTGGGCACCACTCATTTTTACGAGCAGTGTGACTGGTCAAAACGTTACCAAACTCTTTGAGCTTGCTACCGACATTATCACTCGCCGCAATCAGGCAACTAAGACGCGTGTTCTCAACGATCTCTTACAGCAAGCCGTCCAAAAACATCCACCGGCCGGTCTCAAAAACTCGCACCCCAAACTCCGCTATATGGTTCAGACCGATACCGCTCCGCCATGGTTCGTCATCTATGGGAGCAACCTCAAGTTTGTCCACTGGAGCTACAAACGCTATCTGGAGCGACTGCTGCGCGAAACGTATGATTATAGTGGCACTCCTGTAAAGTTTAGCTACCGCGACGAAAAACAAATCAAGGCCAACCGCGAACGTATTGCCAAGGGTCTTGAACCCGTTACAAAAGCATACAAGCAGCGCAAGAAAGCCGAACAATCCGCCAAATAATCTTGTCACCATAGAACGAACCCCCGCCAACAAGGACGGGGGGCCAGGGAGGTTCCCTGGGCTTTTTTTTGGGGGGGCAGAATATCAGGCGCGCCGGCGCCCCTTGGTAATCTCGCGATTCAGGACAACTCCCGTCCAGCCACCGAGTGCACCCAGAAGCACAGCCATGACGCCGGTGAACCACTGGCTCGTAACGACGCCGAGTAACGCTCCCATGATGATGAGCACCGTCCCCAAGACCATCAAGAGGATAGCCTCACCCCTGGAATGTGCCGACGTAAACGCTGCCGGATCCACAAGTGGACTCACTTGTATTTCACCTCCTCACTCAATCGTTTGGTCTACCCTTACACCAATATTTATATCATAAGTAATGGTAATTATATACTTGACGTTACCAACTACCCCTGATACAATAGAGGCATGGAAGCATTCAACCTCATCCAATTCTACGACTCATTTGCCACAGAAGAACAGTGTCAAAAGTTCTTGTTTGAGCAGCGCTGGTCAGACGGCGTTACTTGCCCAAAATGTGGTGAAATAGGTATCAAGTATTATAAGCTCGCCAGCGGCCGCATGAAGTGCGCTAGCTGCCGTAACCCATTTACCGTCCGTATGGGTATTATCTTTGAAGAAAGCCCTGTACCGCTCCGTAAATGGTTTTTGGCGATCTATCTATGTACGAGCCTCAAAAAGGGCGTGTCTTCTATTCAGCTAAGTAAGTATATTGGCGTCACCCAAAAAACTGCTTGGTTTATGCTCCAACGTATACGCCATGTGTTTGAAACTGGCAGCTTCGAGAAGCTAACTGGTGAGGTTGAAATGGACGAGGCGTATATAGGCGGCTCAGATAAATACAAGCACCACAACAAGAAACTTAAGACTCTTACTGGCAAAGGCGCACAAGGCCACGGCAGCAAGAATAGTAAAGCTCCTGTCGTCGGCATGGTTGAACGTGGCGGCCGCCTACGCGTTATTGCAACAAAAGACACAGGTAGCGCTACGCTCATGAACCTAGCGCGCAAGAACATTGCTATTGACGCTACGATCTACACAGACGAACACATGCCGTATCGCACCCTGCCTAAAATTGGTTTCAAGCACGAAAGCGTCAACCACGGCGTCAAAGAGTTTGTAAACGGCATGGCTAGTACGAACACCGCAGAGGGCTTTTGGTCGCACCTAAAGCGCGGTATCAATGGTATTTACCACCATGTAAGCGCCAAGCATTTGCAGCTATACTGTGATGAATATACGTTCCGCTGGAATACGCGCGAACTGACTGACGGCGAGCGTTTTGAGGTATGGTTTGATAACATCGACGGCAAGCGCCTGATGTACAGGAACCTCATTTGCAGGCGTTCTTAAAACTTTGGTATCGATACCCAACCTATAACTACTCTTTCTATCTGTTTTCACTTCTTTTCTTTTCCTCTCTTTTTATATATAAATATAAGAAGAAAGTGACTAAGCGTATGACAGTAGCAGAACCGAAGTATAGAAGACCCTTAAACCTAGAGCAAGTAGCGGTATTAGACTGGCTGTATAAAGTACGTTTCAGTAATAGTAAACAAATAGCTAAGTACCTACTTAAACCGAACCAGAAGACCATACAGAACAAGCTACAGATACTCGAAGAACGCGGCTTTATTAGCAAGCACTACAACAAGTCATACAAGCTCGCAGGACGACCAGCGGAGTATTTTTTGACGCCCAAAGGCGCACGCCAGTTACCAGCAGATAGTACAAACGAGTGGGCTATAAAAGCTCTCTACAAAAACAAAACCGTATCGCCAGAGTTCATCACGCACTGCCTCAACGTAGCTGATACCGTCCTGACATTACAAGCCATATATGACGACAAACTCCGTTCATTTGCGAGCAGCCAGCTCACACCATACGAGTACTTTCCTACATGGAAGCCAGACTTGTTTCTGAGCTTCAAAGGCAAGAAGACAGGAAGCGGTGGCACCGGTAGTCCACGACGCTACTTTCTTGATGTATGGGACGATACCAAGCCGTTCTTTGTGAGCGTGCGTAAAATACGCAATTACATTCATTACGCCACAGATGGTGACTGGCCGTATGGGCATGGGGAGCTGCCGACTGTCTTGGCGATTTGTCCAGACGAGCGCACACAGACAAAACTGGCTAAGCAGATACGGCGGGCAGTTGAGGAGGAAGATATGTGGGACGAGATTGTGTTTGCGACGATTACACGAGAGCAATTAGAAAAAGCCACGACTACAAGTAGGTTATGGCAGAAGATAGACGAGGAGCAAGAGATAGATTTAGTAAAGCTGTAGCAACCGCGCCAGATTCAACCAAAGTTCCTTGACACCCCCATTCCTCTCATGCTAAACTGAAGTAAATCTTAGGCATCCACCACTGTCAAAAAGAGAAATAGATAGCAAATAATCTCAAAAGGAACCCTGGTGGAATGTCGTACTCACATATAAACACTCGCAGCAAGAACTCTCTCTCTCTCTCTCTCTCTCTCTCTCTCTCTCTCGTAACTCGCCCAGCGGGCAGGTAGTGGCGAAGGGAGTCTCCCGATGAACCAATCCATCACCCAGACGATTACTGTCACGACCGCGCCAGCAAACAGTGGCGGTACACTTGCTAACACCGGTGAAAACCTACCTCTTTTTGTCGGTGTTGGGGCTCTCTGCCTCCTGGTTGCAGCTGCACTGACGTTCATCTACCTCAAACAAGGCCGCACGGCACGCGCCAAATTCCGTGGCTTCTTCTCACTGATCGCACTAGCTGGTCTTACGGGTGTTTTTATCTTCTCGCAGACCCACGCCGCTTCTGCCACTGCCACCCTCGCCTTGACGCCACAAAACCAAGCTATTTCCGTTGCCCAGGGCAGCCAGGCGACCATTCCAACCACGGCAACATTGAATACTACTTCGACCGCTGGCTACACCTTGACCCTCGTCCAAGCCCAAAGCGCCAATGGTGTCAGCGCCACAGTGAAGGGCGGTGACCTCACTTCGGATACGCCTATTGCTGCAAGTCCCGTCACCGTGAAGCAATCATCAAGCGCCGCAACGAGCACGGCAGTCAACACCACCCTCACGGTTGCCGCAACCGCCAACGCCACCCCGGGCACGAGCGATCTTAAGTTGACCTACACGCTGACGGAAACTCCTGTCCCCGCTAACCCTGCTGTTTGTGAAAACGCCAACCCAGTAAGTGCTTGCCAGGTCGACATGGATGCTGCCCTTATCCCCGTCACGTACACCGGTACGACGGCAAGCCCACAGTGGAGCAAGGCTGACGTCAACAGCGAAGGCAATTGGTATAACTACCAGGCCAAGCAATGGGCGAATGCTGTTGCGGTCAAGGCTGGCGTGCGTACCACCTATCAAAACGCTGCCGCTGGCACCATCATCCCTGAAAGTGACGTACTTGGCTACTACACCTACATCCCGCGTTACCAATATCAAGTTTGCCGCCCGAATGCGAGCGATTCACTGACACTCAGTGCCGGGCAATGCCAAGACGGCACCGGTGCAGACGTGCTCTCGACCGCCAGCCCGTACAACTTCAACATCAAGTTCCAAACCGCCAGCCAGACTACCTCGTATAACGGCACGACCATCGGCGGCTGGGCAACACACCCTGCCTTTACCTTTGGCACGGCGCAGCTCAACGGTATCTGGGTCGGTAAATACCAGACCAGTACCAGCAGCGAGGCCAATGTTGCCAGCGAAACCGCTTCGGCGGCAGCGGTCACGAGCGGTGACGTCACGATCAAGCCAAACCAATGGGGCTTCAGCAACCAGACCGTTTCGAACCAGTTCGCCACCGCCCAGAGCTTCGCCGACAGCACTAAAGCAACCTACCAGGGTATGAGCGCTGGCACGACCGACTCCCGCATGATGACCAACAGCGACTGGGGTGCGGTGGCGTATCTCACGACGAGTGTCTACGGCCAAGGCGCAGCAAATCCTGTAGCAATCAATAACTGTGTCGCAGCTGACTGGAACGACTACAACGGTCGTACTGGCTGGAGTGGTGGTTCGTCAAGCGCCAGTTATACGCAGAGCTGCGCGGTTGGCACTGATGACAGCGGCGCGTACCAGACTACGATCGGCCAAACAGCCAGCACCACCGGCAACACCAGTGGCATCTACGACATGGTCGGTGGTAACTGGCAATATGTCATGGCACATCTCGTCAACGATACCAATATTGCGAACTATAGCGATAATAGCGGCTTTGCCACGCTCCCAGCCAGCAAATACTTTGACGGCTACAGCACAACTACCTTCAACGCTGCCGCTGGCGACTACTTCGGAAACTACCAGAATTGTACCTGGGCAACCTGCGGCGGCCAAGCGTTCTTTGAGACGACCTCCGCCTCGCCGGTGTCCGACTGGGGTCAGTCGTGGCTCGGCGAGATTTCGATCTCGGTCGACCCGTACCTCCCTTGGGTTTTCCGGGGCGGCGTTGCGGACAGTGGTTCGTACGCTGGTCTGTTCTCTGCGGTTACCGACGACGGGTCGGCGTACGGCGGTAGCGGCTTTCGTGTTGTCCAGAGTCGGTTTTAGCTTCAGCTAAAAGCGTTTATCTCTTTAACTCTTTTCATCACTATGCCTAAGAAACCACTTTCTTCAAGTGTGCAAGCGAGCCTTTTCGGCGAGGTGGCAGCTGGTCCCACAGACCAGCTGCCGAAATCCGCTGCGGCGAAGCCGCCAAAGCGTGAAAAAATAGCTAAAATAGCAGAAAGTGCCCAAAAAGCACCTACGTCAACTCCATCAAAAGCCAAGAAACCATCAGCTGTCAATAAAATGCGCCAGCGTGCCCGCAAGATGCCGCCCGTCCACTACCAAACCTACTACCAGGCGACGCTGCTACTCAACTATACCTACACCTTGATTGAGAAATTTCCGAAACACGAAAAGCTCGGCCTGATGCAAGCCATCCGTGGCCGCACCGAAGATGTGGTTGAGCTGATCCTTGAGGCCGCCAGCTACTACAGCCGTGACCATAATCGCGAGCAACTGCTCCGCAAAGCCGATATCCGCATCAAAATGATCGCCGTGCTAGTCGAATATGCCTACAACAAGCGCTATATCACCGACAAAAACCTGACAGCCTGGGCAGGCAAGCTCTCCAATCTTGATGACGCGGTGGTAGGGTGGGCGATGAGTTTAGGGAAGAAAGAGGCAGCAAAATGAAAAGACGCGGTTGATACAGTACAGTAACGCGCGCGCCTTATCTACCTTTCATAATAACAAAACACTTACAGTATGTCAATAATTTTTCGGGCTTTCGTAATAATCTTGAGCCGTTTGATGTCATGCGGACCAGACGCGAGGTAGTAGCGGATCCGTGCTTCCGCTTTCTTCTGGTGGAGTTTGGCTCGGCGTAAATCTATGACTATGTTATGGGACTGTTTACGGGCTGTTCGCAAGTTGTTGTCTATCGTCTTTCTGCCATCACCTTTCGGACTCTTGACTTCCCACTTTGTACCGTTGGCCTCTATATCTGGCGTCTTCTTTCGTTCTGGGCGCAGGAATATAACATTTGTTTTGAAGTGATGCGCCAAAATAACCGCAGCCGTCATCTCATGATCGTGCGGCGAATCTATAAGGTCTGTTTTAACAACTACTTCGTACTTTTTGGACATATCTTTTCTTATTCTATCACTTTGCTAGTATCCGAAGTATACTGTAGACGGCATGTTCATCATGCTAGGGCTTGTCTCGCACGGTGACACCTCCGCCTCGCCGGTGTCCGACTGGAATCAGTCGTGGCTCGGCGAGAATTCGAACTCGGTCGACCCGAACAACCCTTGGGTTATCCGGGGCGGCAATGCGAACAATGGTTCGAACGCTGGTCTGTTCTATGCGAATACCAACGACGGGTCGGCGAACAACGATAACGGATTTCGTGTTGTCCAGCGTGTAGCAAACTAAAGTGCCTGAGTAGCGCTCTACGGAGGCGAAGGGCATGCACGCAACACTCAGAGACTCGTCCTCTTCTCTCGTTTACTTAGCGGGAGAATAAACATATCAATACGACAGTCCCTTTTTGGTAGGCGGATTTCGCTGACTCTCAGGGACTGTTTTTTTGGCGCAAGGATCGGAACTGCTCCTGATAGCGAGCCAACTTACGTCGCGTGTAAGTGTGGGCGTTCACATGTGCTGCATGGCCAAGCCAAGAATTGACGCGGAGCTCAAAACGCTCTAGTGAATCCATTCCACTTTCGTACTCATCGATGATTTCACATAACTTGCGTTTACTGCGATTACGAAGCCTTCTGTGATGCGGATGGATTTTGTAACCGCAAAAATCCAGTCCGTGACGTGCCGGATAGTAGCGACTTTTAGGATTGAGTGGGAGGTGCAGTTTGGTGTATAAGAATGACTCGATTGCTTGGTAAATGCGCCCCGCTTCATTTTTGCTCTCAACAAAACAAATGAAATCGTCCATATAGCGCACGTAGTATTTGACTTTCAGCTCTCGCTTTACGAACTGGTCAAGCTCATTGAGGTAGATATTAGCAAAATACTGTGAGGTATAGTTGCCGATGGGGATACCCTGCGTGGGTGTATTGTGAAAAAGAATGGTAAAAAGAAGTGCTTGGAGCTCCCTATCGCGGATGTTCTTTGCGAGCAGTTGGTAGAGAATCGCTTTGTCGATATTCGAGAAGAAGCTGGCGATATCCAACTTGATAATATAGGGCGAGGTGAAGTGAGCGAGCGCCGTACGCAAAAAATGCTGAGCGGTGGCAACGGCCTGGTGCGTGCCACGTTCGGGAATGCAGGCGTAGGTATGGGCGATAAATCGCGGGATATAGTAGGGTTTGATGAATTCCTCGACGACCCACTGGTGAACGATACGGTCATGAATCGGAAGGGCTAGGATATGCCTGGTTTTTGGATCATGAATCGTAAACTCATAGTACGGCGAGGGCACGTATGTCTGTGTTTGCAAACTCCTTGTTATTTGATGCAGCAAGAGAACTTTTTGGGGCAAGAACCGTGCAACCTCGGGGCGCTGCGATTTGTTGCGGACGGCTCGTCGATAGGCCTCGTGGAGAGAAGACTGCTTGGCGGTTGACTGGAGTGAACGCCTGAGAGACTTCATTGCTGGAGGTTAGTTTGCTGCCATCACTTGCTTGGCTATCAAAACAAGCCGGCCATCGCTTGAACCGCCGAGGCTGCATGTATAGAGGGTGAGTTTCGCATCTTTGCTCGGCGCCTCAATCTCCGTTTGTGTCGGTTTGACATCAAAGATTTTATCAACGTAATAGGTGTAACGTTTGCCGTTGTAGTCAATCAGGATTTGGTCGTTCAGCACGAGTTTGCCAAGGTTGTAGAATGGCGACTTTTCAATCGTCCCGGCAACGGTGCCCTCTAGTGTGAAGCGGTGGGCTGCGATGATGAAATTACCGCCATCGATCGGGTTGCCTCTCTCTGGATAGCGCCACCAGGCTCCGTGGTTGAGCGAGTTGAGTCCGTCTGTTCCGTAGGGTATATTGACACCGATTTTTGGAATGATGATGCGGTTATCGCCTACTTTTGGTGTAGGTAAGGTTTTTGTATCGATCGACTTGATGGCAAGTGGAGCAATGGCCGGCGCAGAAACAAGCAGGAGGAGGTAGCCACCACCGAGAAGAAGGCACACTATAAGCAAAAGCAAAACAATACGGGCAATAGAGTGCGGACGTTTTCGTGGCAGGATAAGCATTATTGTTTAGTATAGCGCTAAGGTGTATTTATGGGAATAGAGGGATCGGATGCTACACTAAGACCATGCTCTATCTCCCTCGCTTCACTTCAGTCAGATACATCCGCCCAGATGAACCGCACTGGTTCGACAGCAAAGGCCACTACATCAGCGGCAAAAACGGTGAGCAGCACCAGATGTCAGGCCCAGAAGTCGACACAGTGCGGTATATGGCGGGCCTCGAGCCTGCCGCACAACAATTTGATTTCATTTGCATGGCAATCCTCCGGCATCATAGTGGCGTGATATATACGATGCGCCTGATGAACGAAACCGAATGTGGGAGGTTATGGCAAAAACTCATCAAAAAGTTTGATGAAGTGCCGTGGTATGGTAATGCGCGGTACGTCATGCCATACGATGACTTTAACTATAAGATAATTGATTACGATGCAGGTACTTTTGACAGGACAGAAGCAGAGCGGCTCTATCGAGACGTCTGCAAAAGTGCATATGTATTGTATCACTAAATAATGTCGTGGCGTTTTGTTATAATCAAGGCATGACAACAGATAAAAAGCCGACTAAGGCAGAGATCAAGGAGCTAGAGGCTCAAATTAAAGCCGATCAAGAAAAGCCTGTACGCGAAAATGAGCGCCGCGTAAGAGTTGGCGCTGCTTTTCAGGACGCGGTAAAAGAAATGTCGCAAGCCCCGCCTATGACGAATAACGAAGTTGCAAAGTGGGTCAAAGATCAACGCAAAGAGATCGAAGATTTAGAAAATGACAGGTAGCTTTACTTTTCAAGAATAGCCGCCTTTAGTGTGATTTGGTGACATCAAGTATATAATTGCCTAAGTAATGATCTTTGTCATCTTTTACAGTGGTTTATAATGATACGTATGAAACTTATCATTGCACTCGGCAATCCAGAGAAACGCTATGACGGGACCCGTCATAATATTGGGTTTTTTATTGCCGACCATCTTGTCGGGCAATGGCATGCTAGCTGGCAAAAACAGAAGAAATTTCATGCAATCACAGCAGAGTATGTAGCCCCCAGTGGTCAGCATGTCATCATCGCAAAACCCACGACCTACTATAATTTGGTTGGCGAGTCAGCGCGTGCTATCAGCGATTTTTATAAAATCGCGCCCGAAGACACCTTGATTATTCACGACGACCTTGCGCTACCCCTTGGCACCGTAAGAACGCGAATTGGCGGCAGTAGTGGCGGCAATAATGGTCTCAAATCCCTCACCAGCCACCTTGGTGAAACAACGTGCCGGCTTCGCATTGGCGTATGGGATGATACCCATGAGGGTCGAGAGGCAACCGATGTTGTGCTGGGCAAACTCTCCGCAGCAGAGCAGCAGCAGTTAGCAGCGCTGCTCCCAAAAGTCACATCACTTATCGACGCGTTCCTTGCTGGTGACTTTGCAGTAACTACACACCGAGAAGCTTAATAATAGCGGCAACCATCACAAGTGCCATAACCAATACAAGTGCCTGCAGCGTTCCCACGCGCCGGGGTTGCTCGTGAATATCGGGAATAATGTCGCTCGCTGCTACGTAGATGAAGAAACCACTGGTGAGGGCTAATAGTTCGGCTTCGGGTATCTTTACTGTTGTACCGAGCAGATAGACGGTCGTGGCAGCAAGCAGCGTGCCAACTGCGGTCATGATGTTCGCGAGCAACACCTTACGATCATGCCACCCGCGCGACAGAAGGATACCAAATGTCCCTAACTCCTTGGGAATTTCATGTGCACTCACTGCGAGTGTCGTCACAAACCCGCTCACGGGATTAACCACAAATGCCGCCCCAATGGCAATACCATCGATAATGTTATGGACGAGATCTCCCGTCATCACCAGAAGGTTTTGAGAAGTATTTTTTGCTCCCAGCTTATGCTCATGATGATGGTGAAACCACGTCGAGCTCCGCTCGAGTAAAAAGAATATGATGAAGCCTACAAGTACCCACACGAGCAATTCTCTTGGTTGACCCATCTCAAAACTCTCTGGCAATAGATCAAAAAATGCCGCCGCCAACAGTGCACCTGCACCAAATGGCAACGCATACGTGATAGCGTGCGCCCTCCGCTTTTTTGTCAAAAAAAGTAAGGCACCACCGATCAGCGAGAGAGCACTACCTACTATGATTGCGAGCACCATCAGAGCAAAAGAATTCATAGAGGTATTTTAACACAACCAAAAAGGCGCTAGGTAAGGGTGGGCATCACCTAGCGCCATTTCAGCCTTCATCCCACCCTGAATATCGGGTATTAGCGTGACCCACCTCACAAATACGAGGTCCGCCGGATAAAGGCGTTAGTATACGCACCAGGCTTTCTAAACGGTGTTACAGTGGAGGGTAGAATACTATAACACACCTTGTGCGTACCCTAACATAAGTTAGAATAGGGGGTATAAGGTGCGGTTGATTGTTCTCGCAGAATCAATCAATCATAGCCATATTATCACACACTTGACATTATGTCAACACTTTTCATAACAAATCATGCTTAAAATCAACGTATTATCACCCCAGGAACATCCTTACCTCAAGATACTAAGTAGTATTGCAAAATGTCCTAATACATTGCACTTTGTCGGGACACTTCCCGCGGAGCGCCAAGTGACATTGGCGGTGGTCGGCACCCGTAAGCCCACCACCTACGGGAAAGAGGTGACGTCGCGGATTGTCGCTGAACTGGCGCAAAAAGGAGTGGTGATCGTCAGCGGCCTCGCCCTCGGGATTGACGCCATCGCTCACGGTGCCGCACTCGAAGCGCATGGTACTACGATCGCGGTGCTAGCGAACGCACTCCCCGCGATTCGTCCTCTTACAAACCGCTCTCTGGGCGAGCGTATTATCGCTCAGGGAGGTGCTATCATCGCCGAGCACGCGACAGATGAAAAGTTCGGCCCATGGAGCTTTCTCGAGCGCAACCGGCTAGTGGCAGGTATCAGCGATGCCGTATTGATCACTGAAGCCAGTGCAAAAAGCGGTACGCTCAATACGGCGATGCATGCCCTTGAGCAGGGCAAAGACGTATTTGTTGTCCCGGGCAATATTACCAGTCCTTTGAGCGCCGGCTGCAATGCGCTTATCAAACAAGGAGCCCACCCCGTAACCTGCTCAGACGATATTCTTGAGATCCTCGCGCCCGAACTCCTCTCGGCACCAGCACATCAGATACTGACATATAGCCCCACTGAACGGTTGATCATCGAGCAACTACAAAACGGTGTTCATGATGGCGAACTTATTCAGCGCCAGACGGGCCTCGATGCAGCCTCGCTCTCAACTGCCTTGAGCATGCTTGAGGTAAACGGCACCATCCGCTCGCTCGGCGCAAATCAGTGGACAATATACTAGAATTAGTGTAATAATATTTTTTAGCCCTCTACTGTAGAGGGAAGCCCTTGCTTACTGACAATCATCCTGGGAGGGAATGATGTATAACGATCTGCGCAAAACGCACATCGCCGTGCTCACTTCTGAGGCGGAGGCAGCCCGGCTGGACCTCGCGACCCATCGCCATCTGCTTGGCGAGCTGCTCGCCGCTTACGCCGAGCTGGTCCGCGAGTCGGGTCAAGCTCATTCCAGTGAGTGGGCAAACCTCTTCAACGCGTACGCTTGGGGAGACCTCGATTTCAGCGCACTCTATGCGATGCTCAACATCCAGGAGACACGGCCCACCAATGAGCCGCGCACAGAGACAAACACGGTCCGCAACGCCTGCGTGATCTACCAGCACCGGGCTCTTGTGAATCCTCCGCGCCAGTAGCCGCCAGCCACCATAAGGGCCTCTGCCGCCCCGAAATCCGCTTCGAGCCCTCGGCTCAGCGCCTTTCGGGGCGGATTTTCGTACTACGCCTACTTTTGACTTGCAATCTTAGTAGGAGACGCGTACTATACGGACTTGGATTTGTGGCCCAGACGCCAACATTCATATATAGTAGGTGATACACATGAGCAAACATCTCGTTATCGTTGAGTCGCCCGCAAAGGCAAAAACTATCGAAAAATACCTTGGAAAAGACTTCAAGGTTCTTAGCTCTATCGGGCATATTCGTAGCATCGCCAAGAAAACAAAGGACGGTACACCGCCCATAGATGTCAAAAATGGCTTTGCTACTACCTACGAAATAGACCCCGAAAAGAAAAAGACAATCGCCGAACTAAAAAAAGCCGTCAAAGCAGCCGAGACCGTCTGGCTGGCAACCGATGAAGACCGAGAAGGCGAAGCCATTGCGTGGCACCTCTGTGAAGTCCTCAAGCTCAATCCCGCGACGACAAACCGTATTGTTTTTCATGAAATTACCAAGTCCGCTATCGAAGAGGCAGTCGCTCACCCGCGCACCGTTGACATGAAACTTGTCGAGGCGCAGCAGGCCCGACAGATTCTCGACCGCATCGTCGGGTTTGAGCTCAGTCCCGTCGTCTGGCAAAAAGTACCTGGCGGCAAGAGTGCCGGAAGGGTACAAAGCCCCGCCGTCCGCCTGCTCGTCGAGCGTGAACGCGAAATCCGCGCCTTTGAGAGCACATCGCAGTTCAAGGTCGTCGCTATTTTTACCCACAACGGTCATGAGTTCAAGGCCGAGCTTCGACAGCGTTTTGATACCGAGGAGACTGCCCGAGCATTCCTCGAAAGTGTCAAAACTGCCCAGTATACGGTAAGTGATATTTCGACAAGTCCCTCCACGCGCAATCCTGCAGCACCGTTTACGACCAGCACCTTGCAACAGGAAGCAAACAGTAAGCTTGGTTTCAGTAGTCGCACCACCATGTCGACTGCACAAAAGCTCTACCAAGAAGGTAAGATCACCTATATGCGTACTGACAGCGTCAATCTCTCGACACAGGCCATCTCGGCTGCTGCCGACTACATCAAGCGTCTTTACGGGGTGGAGTATAGCCATGTACGCAAATTTACCACCAAATCTGCGGGGGCGCAGGAGGCCCATGAGGCAATTCGTCCTACCGACATTAGTCGTGAATCAGTCAGTGGGAGCGACTACGACCAAAAACTGTATGACCTCATTCGCCGCCGCACCCTTGCAAGTCAGATGGCAGCAGCAACACTGGAAAACACTACTATCACAATTGACATAGTGAACGCCGCATCACTTCCCAATGTAGCGCCTCGACAGCTCGTGTTTGAAGCGAAAGGTCAAGTCGTTATCTTTGATGGTTTCCTGCGCGTTTATGGCGGTGGCAAGGAAGACACGCTGCTGCCCGCCCTGTCCACCAAGGATTCACTTGCCGTCTATAGCCTTGAGGCACGTCAGGTCTTCGCACGACCACCCGCCCGCTACACCGAGGGTATGCTCGTCAAAAAGCTTGAGGAGCTCGGTATCGGCCGACCAAGTACCTACGCGACGATCATCAATACGGTTCAAGCCCGTGGCTATGCCGAGAAAGGTGAGTCCGAAGGCATGCCACGTGATCTTATCGTACTCCAGCTTATCGACGATACGGTTCATCGCGAAATCGAGCAAGAAAAAACCGGTTCCAACAGAGGTAAATTAGTACCAACGCCCGCCGGTGAACTCATCAGCGACTTCCTTGGCAAACACTTCAATCAAGTGATCGACTATGGCTTTACCGCTAGTGTTGAAGAGCACTTCGACGATATCGCCGGAGACAAGTTACCGCGAAATATGATGCTCCAAGAGTTCTATACACCCTTTCATCAGCTCATTGAGAAATCGGGAGATATCGACCGCAGCAGTGTGGGACATAGTAAAGAGATTGGTCTTGATCCCAAAACCAATCAGCCTATTATCGCTCGTTTTGGCCGCTATGGTCCGATGCTCCAGCTCGGTAACACCGAGGAGGGAAATAAACCCCAGTTTGCGCCATTGCCAAAAGGTACGAGTATCGATTCGGTGACACTCGAGCAAGCGCTTGAAGCCTTTACCTTACCACGACTCGTCGGTCAGACAGAAGATGGTCAAGACATCAAGGCAAACGTCGGCCGCTTTGGCCCCTATATCCAAGTTGGCAAGCTGTTTGTCTCGATCAAGGACCACGATCCTCGTACTATCGCGCTCGCTGATGCACGCGAGCTCTACTCTGCTAAGTTACACGCCGAAGCCGAAAAAACTATTGCCGACTTTGGTACGATAAAAATCCTCAACGGCCGCTTTGGTCCCTACATCACCGATGGCAAAAAAAATGCCAAGATACCAAAAGATACTGACCCCAAGACTATCAAAGAATCAGAAGCAAAACAGCTCTTAGAATCAGCGCCAGCAAAAGGCAAAGCACGCCGCATCCCACGACGCAAAAAGGCATAACTACCTCTATCAGATATTGACTTTTATACCGTTATTTGATATAATTACGTACGAACTTGAGTCTCTTCGACTCCTGTCAGCTCCTCTCGAGAAAGGCATCTGAGATGAACAGCATCCCGTTCGAGATCTACATCAGCGGCCTGATGGTCGGCCTGCTCCTCTGGCTCATCGTCAGAGCCGTCTTCAGGTACGAGATCCTACGGGGGACCTGGTTCCCCGTAGGAGTCGCCGGCTGGACGCTGGGTGGGTGGCTTGGGGGTGAGCTATTACGTCACCAGCACCAACTCGCCAGTGACTTCTGGTGGGCCCTCGGCGGCTGTAGCGCCTTTTGGCTGCTCAACAGGAACAGCCACCCTCTCAGGCCCCCGAACAACATCGAGGTGTGAGCTCCAGCCCGCACCAGAGAGAGCCCGTCCCAAGCCGTCACCCCGGCTTCGGTCCACCGCTCCTCTGGGGCGGGCTCTCTTCGTAAAATTGGCTATAGCTGGTGTAATATTTGCCACGTTTTCCATTGGCAACTATAGCAATAAAACAGGGGTGAAAGTTGACAGTATTGAAGATGATGGTTAGCCTCACCATCATTTTTTGATATAAAAAGTCTCAAAAAAGTATTTACCATAAGCGTCGACATTGTGCTATAATAATGCCATAGAGAATTTGGGGTTTGACATTTTGGAAATATTGTTCTATAATCAAAACCAAGATTCAATAGTAAACATAATTTCCAGAGGTGAGGCAGAGAGGAATGGAGATACAAGTAATGAGTGAACCTGCACAGCAAAATACTGCAGCAACTCTGAAGAAGGCCGTTGAAGACATCTTGCGTGTCATCGAGCAGGAGCGCGAACGTGAGATTATTACCCGACGCTTTGGACTTTTTGACCGACGCGAAACGTTGGAACAAATCGGCGAGTTACTCGGTATCACTCGCGAGCGCGTCCGCCAGCTCGAAAAAGCCATCCTCATCCGTCTCAAAATCGCTGCCGACGAAGGAAAGATACCAGCCATCCACGACGTAGAGCGACTCATTATTCGCGATCTTAGCGAAAACGGCCGCGTCGCTCGCGTGCAAGACCTCGCGACGCGCCTTGTCACCACAGCTCCTTCGGCTCAAACCAAAGCGCATGTCGCATTTATCGGTGAGTTATCACCAAAGCTAATAGTTATCAATGAAAACGACAATTACTATCTGGGCGTTGGTATCGCAGAGTATGGCGACGAAAAGAAAGTACGCGCTTCGGTGGACGACATCGTCAAAACTATCAAGAAACATGGCGAACCAGTTGGTATCGAGCAGCTCCACGATATGCTCAGCTATGAAAACCCAAACCAAGTTCGTGCGCTCGCAAGCCTCAGTAAGCTCCTCGCAAGCCTCAAGGACGTATGGGGTCTCGTCAAATGGCCTACCGTCAATCCAAAAAATATCCGCGACAAGATCTACGTTATCCTCGCTGATGGTGGTAAACCACTCCATTTCAGCGACATCGCAAAAACGATCAAGCAGAGTGATTTCAAACGCAAAGACGTGACCACGCAGGCCATCCACAATGAGCTTATCAAAGACAAGCGCTTTGTCCTCATCGGCCGCGGTATCTATGCCCTCGACGAGTGGGGCTATAGCAAGGGTACCGTGAGCGATATTATCACCAAGGTGCTCAAAAAAGCGGGGGAGCCCCTCCACCGCGACGAAATTGTCAAACGCGTACTCAAAAGCCGACAAGTCAAGGAGACGACTATTCTCCTCAACCTCCAGAGCAAATCAGAGTTCAAACGTGTCGCTAAGGCCACATACACTCTCGCTGAAGTTGACGGTAAATAAAACCCCGAAAGCTAAATCATAAGAGTCTCGCATCACAGCGAGCTCTTTTGTTTACGCTGTATACTTTATGAGACCTTGATTTGACTTATTTATATGAAAAGTATATAATCACGTTCATCGGGGTGCGTTTTGCTCCCGAATTTTCCTAGTAGAAAAAGGAAACATGTCCACCAGAAATGGCACCGTCAGGATATTCCGGTACTACGGTTCCGGACGTGGGACCCGTCGCGGCGGAACGGCGCACGTGCACCGGTACGCAACGAGCGTTATCGTCCAAGAGCTCAGTGATGATAAGGGGAGGGATTCGGCGAGTCGGCTCACCATCGAAGCCACCGGCAATGACCCCCATATCACCCTCGAGTTCACCGACGGCCCCAAGCTGGACCTCAAAATCGTCTTCAAGCCCGTCGAGGGTGACCCGATCGGCTGGGAGGAGATGGTGGCATTTGCAGAGGGCCTCACGGCCGTCTGGAATGCGGGGTACCAGGTGGTCTCCAACTACTAGATAACCCGCCAACCGACAGAACCCGCTACTCGCACCATGCGAGTGCGCACGACTCGCCGGTGGCGGGTTTTGTCATTATCTGATCATGCTTACTCTTGCAAAATTAACAGAGGTATGATATAATGAGAAGCACTAAGTTATGGCATTTATCACGTGGTTTGTCTCTCTGTTGCTTCAATGGTACGTCTGGGTACCTATTGTTGTCATCCTTCTCTACCTGACATGGCGCAATTATCAACGCATCGATATGGTAAGAGATGTCGAGAGTGTCCTCCTGGCGCTTGAGATTCCAAAGGCGAATGACAAGAGTGAGCTTGCCGCCGAGCAGATGTTTGCCAGCCTGCACGGTATCCTGCGCGATGCCAAAGAGCTCCGTGCAAATGGGGGATACCAAGAACACCTCAGCTTTGAGATTGCTTCAGTCGCCGGTAGAATCCGTTTTTATGTATGGGTTCCCAAGACATTGCAGAGCTTCGTCGAGGGCCAAGTATATTCCCAGTACCCTCAGGTTCAAATTCACACTGCTGATGAAGATTATGTCTCACATGAGCGCCAACATAGCGTTGTCTATACTTCCGAAATTACCCTCACAGACCGAGAATTTCTCCCCATCAAGACCTTCCAAAGTTTTGAGGTTGACCCGCTCGCCGGCATCACGGGAACGCTCGCCAAGCTAGAAGATACTGACGAAGAGATTTGGATTCAAATGTTAGTACGACCTATCGCCGATGAATGGCACAAAGCCTCAGAATCCTGGGTGCGAAGTGTCAAAAACGGCACAGCGGCGTTTTTCAATGGCGACTTCAACCTCAAATGGTTTGCCGGCCTCTTTATGGCCCTCTGGCAACCCCCAGAGCAGGGAGTGAGCGGCACTACTGTCAAAGAGGTCTCAGAACGTGACAAAACACGTATCGCCGAGGCCGAAAAAAAAGCGACAAAGCTGGGCTACCAAACCAAAATCCGTGTCGCCTATCTAGGGGAGAGTACGGCAAACGCCAAACTCCGTATGCAGGCCATCGTCGGGACCTTCAAACAGTTCAATAGCACAAACCTCAATGGCTTCAAAATGACAACCGATAGTTTCAAAAAAGAGGATCTTGCTAAATACAAGTCTCGCCTCTTTGCCGATAGGGGATATATCCTCAATATCGAAGAGGTGGCCTCGGTATTCCACCTGCCACACACCAATGTCGAAACGCCCAATATTGTTTGGGCGAGCAGCAAAACAGCCGAACCGCCAGCAAAACTACCGGTTATCACTGGTGATATGGCGATCGATGAGAATATTTCTGCTTTTGGCCTGACCAATTTCCGCGGTATCAATCACCAATTCGGCATGCTTCGCTATGACCGTAGCCGCCACGTCTACATCATCGGACAGACTGGAGCAGGGAAGTCCGGTACGCTCGAGCTGTTTGCGCTGAGTGACATCTTTCACAACCAAGGCTACGCCATCATCGACCCGCACGGCGACTTCGCCGTAGACAACATGCGCTTCATACCAGGGAGCCGTCTGCAAGACGTCGTCTACTTCAACCCGGCCGACACAGCATTTCCTCTCGGGTTTAACCCGCTCGAAGTTACAAACCCCAACCAAAAAACAAATATCAGTTCAGAGGTTATCGGTGTCCTCAAGCGCATGTTTGGCGAATCCTGGGGACCTCGCCTCGAGTATATTCTCCGCTATACAATTTTGGCACTCCTTGACCGACCCGAGACAACTATGCTCGATATCACACGCATGCTCACCGACAAAAAGTTCCGCAAGGAAACACTAGGGTACTGTACCGATACAGTAGTGCTTCAGTTTTGGAATGTCGAGTTTGCCAGCTGGACAGATAAGTTTCAGGCCGAAGCAATCGCTCCTGTACTCAATAAGGTAGGCGCCTTTACCGCCAACCCCATTATCCGCAACATTATCGGCCAGCCAAAGAGTACGTTCAATATTCGGAAGATTATGGATGAGGGCAAAATCCTGATTGTCAATCTATCAAAAGGATTGATCGGCGAAGATAATGCCTCAATCTTGGGCGCTTTCCTGGTGACAAAGATTCAGCTCGCGGCCATGAGCCGCAGCGATATTCCAAATGTCGAGGATCGCCGGCCGTTTTATCTGTACGTTGACGAGTTTCAAAACTTCGCGACTGATTCGTTTGCTACTATTTTGTCTGAGGCACGCAAATATGGGCTTAACCTCACCGTCGCCAATCAATACATCTCTCAGATGAGCGAAGAGGTACGCAACGCTGTCTTCGGCAACGTTGGCACGATGATCAGCTTCCGTGTCAGTCCCGACGATTCTCCTATTTTAGCCAAGCAATTTGAGCCGCAATTTGAGCCGCAAGACCTCTTACAGATGCACAATCGGCATTTTATTATCAATATGGTAATCAACGGCGAGAAGGCGCCAGCGTTTAGTGCTACCACATTAAACCTGCCCATACCGCAAGAAGACAATACTGGCCGCATCATCGAGTATACCCGCATGCATTATAGCCGAACCCGAGAAGATATCCAGCACGAAATTGACGAACGAATTATGCCTTCAGACCCAAACAAAAAGCCCCCTCAGGCGCCCACTCCAACAAATACACCCCCAGTGAGCGTTGAGCGTCTCTGGCCGATAAATGCTCATACTCAAACCGTTACTCCAGATTCGCTCAACACATCGCTTATCCAACAGCAGGGGAGAGTAGCATCAAGCCCCCTCCCGACCGCAGCCGTCGCATCATCCCCCCTGTCGGTGGTTGATAATGAAAACCAAGGACAGGCAAAGAAAAGGCGTAGTCGTAGCCGGAAACGTAAACCGACTTCAGATTCGCCCATTTCTGTCGAGCGCGAGCAGGGGACAACCCCTAGCCGACCGGCAGCAAAACCAGAATCATCACCGCGCGATCCTACCTTCCTCTCACTTCGCTAATCAAATATTAGTCAAAACCTTATCAGTGTGGCAGCCCGGATTAGGCACCGCCAGGATATATGGTGCTGAACTTAGTCCGTTCCGGGCCATTTCTATGGTAACAAACTCCCCACATACTTGCTAGTAATCAAAAAAATGAAACAGAACAAAAATAGAGCATTGCTATTTGAGTAGCAACGCCCAGGTTTGTTTTTACTGATGGTGTCCAAATGGGCCGGATATATCAACGGAAGCCAACGGTACCATGTGACAGACCGAGGCCTGGAGGGGGATCAAACGTAAAGTAGGAGATAGTCCAAAGGAAAATATCAAACATTTATGGGCGAGAAGGTAAATGTAACAATAACTCTCATATACTGACTTAACGTCGCACAATATACCTTTTACGACATTAAATATATTGAACAAAGATGAATCAGCATACGTCTAGATGGAGTGCCAATTATACTCCTGGACCCCCATTGAAGGGGACTTTGTCTTGTTAACTTCAGTATCACCCGTATAATGCACATGTAACTTCACACTGCAGTTCATCCATATATTGTGCCATAAGTTACTCCCGCTCAACCATGTCTCATGATGTAGTTTTCCACACATCAGGTAAACTTGACCGTGCGATCCGTCTATGCTAATATTTGCTTTTTTATAAAAAATATTATTCCCCTATTCTTTTCCCCTATTTCGACGATATTTGCTTTTCCCCTACTTTTGTATGTTAATATATATTTTACTTATGTATTAAAAACAGAACAAAAATAGAACATACTCCGATTGGCAAGGAGAGTCCTCTTTACTTATAAAATGCTTTGCCGCTGACCCGAACATCGAGGTATTCAGGTGAGGAACCGTTGCTTTTGAGATATCGCACTGATCGATCGGCATCCTCTACTTGCTCCCCCACCGGACGGTCCACAGAAAACTTTATGGGATACGCTATATCCGCTAAAGATACCTCGACTTGCCGCAAACTATTTAGGGGCAGTGTCACCTGCATCACTTCATAGCCCTGTTGGCGCATTTTTCCCACCAACGTGCCGATAAAGCTCAAAAACCGGTTACTGACGAGTACTTGATTGCCGTGCGCCTGAACGCCACTTTTATCGATAACCTCAACGAGAGGTGTAGTGAAAAAATTGCGTGTAAACGCATTGCCGTTGGCATCAACGTACAACTGGGAGCTTGTCGCATGCCACACCACGACAGGTTTTCGTACGGCAATTATCAGTTCAGCTGTACCCAGTGCATCCCCATAAGTTACACCTGGCAATACGTGGTCCACCTCAGGGTAGGTCATTTGCATGTACTCAGTTAACTTTACTGTATCAAGCGAAAAACGAAACCGTTCTAGTGGATAACGATTGAGATATTCTTGGGTGATACGCTGATACAGAGCGGTATCAGCGCCACTCACGCCACTCACACGTATCATAACGGTCGCAATTGACTGGTACACCAGCCATGCCATTAGCAGTGCACCGCTAACGCTTAGTATGAGAAGTATTGAAAGCCGGCGGCGGCGATGGCGCAGTCCATGGACATGAACACGCGGCGAGCGAAGCTCTGCTGCATGCTCGTTAACACTTTGTACCTCAGATGAGAGACTACCCGTCAATGTCCGATTCCGACGAAATGCGGTCGAATGTGTCGATACGGGCCTCGGTACATCGTGTGATATCGAAGACTGAGCTCCATAGACAAATCGGCGAGCAGGAGGCTTTTGTTGTGTTTTTTTCAATAGTTTCATCTTACCCCATTAGTATAGCAGTTTTAGGGGTGTCGTTGCCGATACGTCTCTGCTATCATCGCTGCAACATCACTCGCTGCATGTGGTTTTGCATAACTGTGTAAAGTTTCGGCAAGACGATCCGCGTAATCTTTATTGCGAACAAGCTGCATGATGACGTCCGCAAGCTTTCCTTGACCCTCGATATCGTCGTCGCTAAGGATAACGGCCGCGGACGCCTCACGATACACTTCGGCATTCTTCCGTTGATCACCCAGTGTCTTTGCTGGAATCAAGATAGCTGATTTTCTCATGCCAGCAAGCTCCTGGATAAATGTCGCACTCGCTCGAGAAACAACCACGTCAGCGGCACCAAGTATGTCTGCCATCCCCTCAAATACAAATGGCACAACCTGATAATGAGGGTCCTGGATCGCCAATGTTTTCACCTCTTCATAATGGGCCCTACCGGTTACATGATAAAGGCAAATACCTTCATGAACCAGGTATTCCGCGTCTTGTAAAAGAGCCGTATTGATGCGAGTGGCGCCTAATCCACCCCCCGTTACTACTACGAGCGGTAAGGACTCATCAAAACCAAGATGACGCTTTGCTGCCTGTTGCTCCTGTGGTGTATAGGGGCGAAAACTCCTATCGATAGGTACCCCGCTATAGCGCGTAATCTCGCGTCGATAGCGATAGTTTTCAGTAGGCGAACCGGTAGCAATGGCTGACGCCCAACGGCCCAACACACTGTTGGTCAAGCCGGGTCGTGTATCAGAATCATGGACGACAATCGGAACGCCGAATAGACGCGCCGCCATTCCGACCGGTAAACAAACAAAGCCACCTTTTGCAAACACGATATCTGGCTTAAAGCGCCAGATAAGCACCAGACTCTGGAAAAAGCCGATCAAGACTTTTACGCTATCTGCTACATTTGCAAAAACTAGCTTTGGCATCAAAAGCTGTCGCATAACCGATAGATGCTTATACCGTCTCAATTTGCCGGCCGTAATCGTTTTTACCGTGATGGGTACGTGAGCAGTCTTCATCAACCCCCTCGACTGCGCCGCAAAGGCCTTGTCACAGACAAATACCACCTCAACATCAGGATATTTCAGAGCAAGTTCATTGATAACGACGACGACCGGAGTAACGTGACCCCCCGATCCCCCGCCGGCGCAAAGTAGTCTCATTGCCATTGGTCTCCTTTACTGGGCTAAGTTGGTGAAGCGTGTAACGCGAAATCTGAAATGCCATTCCTAGCGCCCCTGCGATAAATAACATACTTGTACCACCAAAGCTGAGAAGAGGCAGCGTGATACCGGTCAGTGGGAAAATCCCTACCATCGAGGCAACATTCAATACAATATGCGACGCCAGCCATCCCCATATACCAGCAACAGCGAGTTTCATCGTAATATCTGAGGAGTGATCAATAATATGAAGTAGCCGTATTAGTAAAGCGCCGAATGCTAGCAATATCGCCACAACGCCAACAAACCCGAATATTTCGCCCAAAATGGCAAACACTGAGTCGTTGATCGCCTCAGGCAGATAGCCCGTCGCCTGCACGCTGTTTCCTATGCCCAGTCCAAATATACCGCCGGTGCCAAGCGCAATCATGGCGTTTTTTATGTGATAGTTTGCGTCATCATTTGATGAACTGCCCGTAACTGCACTCTCACCTTGCAAAAACGTGGTCACACGTTCAATTCGATGCGGTGCGATGACGATTGCCAAAATACCGACAGCAAGTGCTCCCAGAACGATTTTTAGCATGATACGGGTGCTTATCCCACTCACGAGAAGAATCGAAAAAGCAATCGATGCCAAGGCTACACCTGTCCCCAAATCTTTTTGCACAATGACGACAAAAAATAGTCCAAGCAGTGTTACTGCCAGCATGGGGTAAATAGTCGAAGTCAAATCATTCAACTTACCTTGATTGATGCGAATACCCAAAAAAACCGCCATATACATGAGGAGACCAAACTTCAGAAACTCAGCCGGTTGAAAACTGCCGAGCGACCCAAACTCAAACCATCGACAGGCACCAAGTGAACACTGAGCAATGCTGCTAATATGTAGTAGATTGCCAGTGACAAATAGGATTACACAGAGTCCTAGTCCGATAAGCAATAACGTTGAAGCGTGTTTTTTTACGAGCCCAAATGGCAGTGATGCCATAACGGTAAATGCGACTCCTGCAAGCAACAAGCTTACTGCTTGTTTTACAACGAAGTAAGTCGCGGTGTAGGTGTCGGTGCCATATGCTTGATTAAGTACATTTGCGCGTTGCGGTCCTATCGCATACATAATTACCAGTCCCAATAACATTAAGAGCCCTACATAGAGAACGATCTGATAATCAGGGCGATGACGCCGCTGCGCTATAGAGTCTCGTAGTCTCGTACCATCAGATACGACGCGCCGTCTTAGCTGTTCCACCCTAGATATGTCCCCCCGTCATCGCCATAAGCAACCCGATGAGTCCCATCGTGCAGCTGATTACCCAAAATCGCATCGTTACTTTCACTTCGGGCCAACCAATCGCTTCCAGGTGATGATGGATCGGTGCAGAAATAAATAGTTTCCGTCCGAACAATCGCTTGCTAACAATTTGCACCAAGCTTGAGCCAGCCTCGATCACAAATACTGCACCGATGATTGGCAGCAAAAAGAGCGTGTTTGTCAACATGGCGATAACCCCGAGCGAGGCACCATAGGCAAAACTCCCGACATCTCCCATAAAAAACCGCGCCGGATAAATATTAAACCATAGGTAGCTTAGAAGCGCGCCCGTTACCGTAAAACAAAAGCCGGCGATGTGGTAGTGCCCTTGCAACAGTGCGATCATACCAAACACCGTAAAGCTCGTCGTCAGCAACCCCCCGGCCAGGCCATCGAGCCCGTCACTGATATTAACCGCATTTCCGGCCGCCACTACCGCAAATACAAACAACGGCACAATCCATATACCCAGGAACCAATCTCCAATATATGGTATATGTACTGTCGTATAGCCGAGCCGACTATAAAAATACCAACCCAAGACGACTGCGACGAGCGTGATCATCGCAAACTTAATGCTCGAACGCAATCCGGCCACACCGCTGCCCTGACCGCGAATATTGATAATATCGTCCAGCAGCCCCACTGCCCCACCGCCGACAAGCGCAGCAAGTGGTAGCCAGGTTTCGGCACGATTAAAATTGAAAAAATACGTGATAACGGTGATTGTTACCACGCCAACGATACCCGCCATTGTCGGTATGATGCGTGTAAACTTCTTTGCGTGGAGCTTCGTAAAGACTTGGAGCAATTCACCCGTCGCACTGGTCGTGCGCTGCTGTTTCCAGAACTTATAGCGGTAAGCAAAATAGGTATAGATCGGCGTCAGCGTCATAGCGAGCAGAAATGCTCCAATACTCAGCATGAGCGTGTCGTTCATTTCGTGGGTAAATAGTGGTGCGGTCATCTCTCTATTATCTATCCTTTCGGCTGTAGCTTCAAGTAGTCAATCATCCAGTTTGAAATATCGGTAAAAATTGGTAGTGCATGCGTGCCACCAGACAAGTTCATGCCTTTTCCTGATACCTCTACCATGATTACGTACCTGGGAACTTCACCCTTCTCTCCACCAAAGCCGAGATAGGTGCCAATTGTCTGATTGAATACGTACTTTCCATTCTCGATTGTCTGAGAAGTACCGGTTTTGCCACCAATATAAAATCCCTGTTTGTCATGACCGGCATAAAACGCTTGTCGCGCCTTATATACCATATCCCTCATCGTATCAGACGATGCAGGAGTGATGACACCGCCGTAGCGGGACTTTGGAGCTGCCGGGATATACGAACCATTGGCGTCAACTTTGCCGGCGATGATCGACGGTGTGTAGTAGGTGCCTCCATTGATCACGGCACAGAACCCGCTAGCAACCTGTAGCATCGTGACATCCATTCCCTGCCCAAATGACATATTTGAGTATCTTACAGCATTACCCTGTGCGTCGTCTGGTGGGATGATCGTTCCCGCCTGTTCGTTAGCTAACTCGATACCAGTAGTCTGCCCCATCCTGAAGCGTCCATAAAAATAATCATACATTGCCCTGCGTGCTTGATAGTTGATATTGTTTCCATCACCAAGACGTTGAGCGATTGTTACTGTTCCAGTATTAAGCGACCAGTTCAGCGCGTGTTGCATGGTGATGGTCCCTGTTTGACCCTTACTCGCATTGGTGATGACACTGTCGTCAACAGTAATATAATCAGTGTTGTTATAGGTCGATTCGGGGGTAATAACTGCCTTGTCGATACCGGTTGCAACCGTAAAAATTTTTATGTCAGAACCCGGCTCATAGGGGTTGCTGATAGTATTGTTGTTGAGTGTCGAGATGTCTGTTACCGTATCAAGCTGAGAAGGGTCATAGGTCGGTAAACTTGCCATTGCAAGCACTCGCCCACTGCGAGGATCCATCACGATTGCACTCGCATTGGTGGCACCTGTTCGTTTGAGACCATCAGCCAGGGCTTTTTCCGTCTCGGCTTGGACATTTCTATCGATTGTCAACACGAGATTATCACCATCTTTTGCCGGCACATTGACATTTGCATCGCCAATGGTCAGCGGCACAGAGCGTACATCTGTCACGGTCTTGAGTAAGCCGTTTTTTCCTTTGAGTGTCGTGTCATTTGCTTGTTCTATTCCGTACTTGCCATCACCATCGGCATCAACATATCCCACGACTTGACTTGCCAACTGGCCCTCAGGGTAAACTCGCTGCGAGACGGCATCAAAGCCGATCCCGGCAAGATTCTCTTTTTTCAAAAGTTCTGCCTGTTTTCGTGTCACTTTCGTCGCCAAAACCTGATAACGTGTTGTGGTACGAGCAAGGTATTGAGCAAAATCTTTTCGGACAGTACCGCCAGCAATGCGGTTGAGTGAATCAACAACTTTTGCACGATCCTCCACTTTTGTCGGGTCAGCCCACACTGTATACACCGTCTCATTCATAACGAGTTTCGTTGGCGAACCGTTATCAAGCGTATATATCTCACCTCGTTTGGCATGCAACGTAAATTGCTTTATTTGTTCACCCGCTGCCTGTTCGACATAATAGTCGTGTCTGATGACCTGAATATAAAAGAGTCGTATCACAAAAAGTGCCATCAACCCAAGTACGATGGCAGACAGGATCGAGGTTCGACTTTTTGTGATAGGGAAAGAAAATGGCATAGGCTACTGACTTACATGTTGTATATCAGTTGGAGTAGTCATCGCTTTTGCAACGCTACTATTTTGCACTTCTTTGAGGGCTGTGAGTCGTGCATTGTCAACTTCAAGGTCTTTCTTTTGGTCAGCGAGCGTCGCTATCTTATCTTCAACAGCGCTGACGGCATAATCGTAGCCTGACGCTCGAGTCGCTTGCGTTAGATAGATTAGGCCAAGCACTGTGATCATCAGAGCAATCAAAACAGTGTGAGTGACAGGACCAAGTTTTACAGCAGAGGCAAAAGCAACAGTATTTTGGTTGCGTCCCCAGTTACTTTGGCGCCTGCTATTAAATTGTACGGTGCGTGTATATGACATGGTGGTGAATAATTTTTGGGATTATATTTGTTTTGTTTGTCTACCTGAGGGGTAGCTGCCCGTTCACTCGCATAAGTGTTCGGGCAGACCCTTCATAAGTGGTGGATAATGAGCTCGTATCCAAATAGGGTTTTATTTGACGCGAACGTCAACCTGAGCTTCTTGATCCTGATATTGTACCGGGATGTGAACTGGCATAGCCTGGTTCCCCCCTTTCTGTTTGTTTTTATGGTTTCACTGCGACGCGCAGCTTTGCGCTACGTGATCGCGGGTTGTGAACATCGTTGGTATCGCCTGCGATGGCTTTTTTTGTAACGAGGTGCAGCTGGGCTTCGTAGCCAGCGCGCTCTTGTTCCTGCAAATACCGTTTCACGACTCGGTCCTCCAGGCTGTGAAAGCTGATGATTGCTACCCTACCTCCCTTTTTGAGGAGTTTTGGGACTAGCGGCATCACTTCACTCACCTGGCGGATCTCGTCGTTAATCGCAATGCGAAAGGCCTGAAAGGTGCGTGTCGCTGGGTGGGTTTTTTGCCACTTACCGACATGAGCGTGCTTGATCGCTTCTGCGAGCTCTTCTGTTGTATTTAGCGGTCGAGCGTTCACGATCGCCGTAGCGTATCGCTGTGCAACTCTTTTCGGCTCTTCACCGTACTCCATCAAGAGTTTGACGATGTCATCTCGACGCAATGTATTGACCAAATCTCGTGCGGTCATATCATTTCGTCGATCCATCCTCATATCGAGTGGACCGCTCTTTGTAAAAGAAAATCCTCGCTCGGCATTATCGAGCTGTGGTGACGACACCCCCAGATCAAGTAGAATCAAACTAAACTGCTGACCGTTGCGCACCAGCTGTTTGGCAGCTGACACGAAATCGTCACGCATGAGCGTCGCTCCTTTGCTCGCTATATCGCCGAGATGCCCGTGAGCATATTCGTCTCTATCAACAAGACAAGAGTCTGCATAGTTTGCAGTACGTTCAAGGATGGCCCGTGCGTGACCGCCGTACCCCGCCGTCAGATCGAGATAATTCTCGCCTGATTGGGGCTGCAGTTGCGCCAAGACATCGTTGAGCAATACTGGAACATGAAGTGGTGGATGTTCTTTGATACTCATACGACCCTACTATACCACAGGGTGGCAGCGTAGAACCGTTCGAGATCACCTAACTGATAATGAGCCATGTTTGTTTTCGCATGGTGTGTTTGTTTTTGTGTATAAGTGAGTCAGCGCAAGCCGAGGGGATCCCAGTGGGACTCATACCCTATTTATGCGCAGTGAGAGACTTATGTGTGAGGTGGAGTTTTTGGGAGGTGTTGTGTTAGAGGAAGGTACGTTTGGCAATTTTTCATGTGGGCCAACCATCCACTGACTCACTACCAGATAGGTCGATCTCGAGGATATCGTTTTACAGATTTTATTTGTTAAGGAACGGTACACTATCAGATGATAAACTACATCAATTTGTCGGGTGATCCCAGTCGCCAGTACGACCCGACACGCACTGCTACCAAGTCGCGAGAGATGCTTGCGTAGTCGAGTAAATGCTGCTCGATTACCACGCGCCCCTGTTTTTGGTCGAGTGCTTGGCTGATTTTACCGCGTCGAAACCGCACGTTCAGGTCAGCGAGCTCTTCATCAAAGATGTTGTCGCCAGCCAAGGCTGGTTCAACTTCCCTGTCCCACACAAGTTGTGGGTAGAGATGAAGGTAGTCGCCAAATCCGCGAGTAAGCACGACACCGCTGGCAAATTCCGCACGAAGCTCCGTCGGAATTGTCAACCGACGCTTGTCATCAAGCTTGCGTTCGAAATAATCCATAGCGTTTCTTCGTAGTTAGCCCCTCTCGAAGCGATTAAAACGGCAGATATTAATGTGTGTTTTTGTTGTGGTGTTTATGTGTCCGGGTGTTACCCCGCTTTTCCACTAGACTCATCATACAACCCACTCCTACCCACAAGCAAGTATATTTTTTGACATTTTGTCAGTTGATGGTTATGTTTATCCACAGTTTTGTGGATAAGTCAATAAAATATCAGAGGAGAACATCTCGATACGAATGTCGAACGTGTAGTGATTTTGACGTTCCCTTTTTGCATCAAATAAGCATACTAGCTCTGAAGACGGATTGCCAACCAACCCACAAACAAGGTGAGGTTGACCAGGAGAGACACGATGAGCGTCGCCGTCCTAAAATCTCCGTATAGAGGGTCGCTTGTCGCAATTACTTGTTTTGTTAAGGAAGTGTGTTGATGTTGTTTCATAACATAATTATATTATCATATTATTTCAATAAAGTCAATATTTCCGTAATCCCTCACTACCTTCGCAACAAAAACAGACCTCCGTATACTGGTAAGTGCAAACTAAACCAAGAAAGGAGGCCTGTATGGCCTATTCTAGCAACATTTATCTTCCAAGGACACGGCGGAACGCCGTGAACTTGGTGCTTTTCGAGGGGTGGAGTATGGCGAAAGTATCTCGACACATTGGTGTCCATCGCTCTACAATCTGGCGATGGTGCCAGCGTCCCGAGGCCGCCAACCGCGTGAAATTGCTTCGCACCCGCTCTTCGCGTCCTCATTCTCACCCCAAACAACTCACTGAAGCGGTAGTTCGGCGTGTGCTTGAGCTTCGTTGGGAACTAAAGCGCTGCGCTGAAGTCATCTGGCGTGTATTGCAGCGCGAGGGGGTCTACATTAGTCTCGCAAGTGTGGGCCGCATTCTCGCGCGCCACAAGCAAGTCTCCTCACTCTATGGCCGCAAGGGCAAAGTATACCACAGGCGCACTCCTCGCCCCCGCGTAGAAGCCCCCGGCAGCTTCCTTGAAATGGATACCATCCATTTCAAAGACTGGAAGACAAAACAAGCCTACTATGTCTATACTCTCATCGATCTAAAGAGCCGCTGGGCATATGCGGCATATAGCCCGAGGATATCTCCAGAGAGAACAAATGAGTTTGTTCTCTCTGCTCTTAAGGCTGCGCCGTTTAAGGTGCAGCTCGTCCAGACGGACAATGGGCAGGAGTTCGGCAATGCTTGTGAAGCCTATCTGAATACACACGGTATTGAGCAACGGCGCATCCGTCTCGGCCGCAAGAACGACAACGCCCACATTGAGCGGTTTAACCGCACATTGCAAGATGAGTGCCTCGGAAGATGGCCGAATGAAGACACTATCCAGGCACGCCTGACGGCGTACCTGGACTTCTACAATACAAAGCGCTACCATTTAGGTATCCAGTGCAGACGGCCGATGGATGTTGCAAAGGTTTTGAGTTAGTACGAGAAGCTACCCAAATCTCAAACCCCTCCCCCGAAAGACAGTTGGCCCTGATGGGCCAAGGCCCGCCAAGGCGAAGGCTAATCAGTTAGCGGCGGGCCGATTGTCCGGAAGAGGGGGTTTTGAGACTTAGGTTATGAAGAGATCTTCTTCTTTTCAATGAACGTCATGAGTGCACTCGCTACAGCGACCGGATTATGCCGTATAAAAGACCGGGTGACTGGTATCATTTGTTCCTTTGGATCGTAGCTAATAATCTGACCCAAGAAATGTCCACCAACGGCATGGTAATGCTGAGAATCAAGCACTTTCTTGTCGATCTTTACCAGATAATCATTCTCGGCTTCATAGCGCTTCAGGAGCCGCGCCGACGGAACCTGGCTGTTATAGAGCACGATATCCAGAATGTCACCACCACCTAGTCGTTCAATCTCTCCCGCGTGATCAGAAACAGTAAAGTCATTTGTCTGACCATCTTTCGTCACAAGATTACAAACATACACTACCACCGCATCTGTTTGGCGAAGAGCATCCCCGATCCCCTTTATTGCCAACAGTGGTCCAAGTGAAGTATAGATATCGCCCGGCGCAATAACGACCAAGTCCGCCTGCTCAATAGCCTTTATCGCTATCGGGTTTACCGAAGGCGTTGGCTCAAGACTCAGCAAAGCTTTTCGTGGGTCCCTCTTAAAGTGGTCAGCATCAATTACCCGTTCGCCATGGAGACGTACTGATGATCCCGGCCAACTCATGACAAGTCGTACGTCATCTAGCGTCGCGGGGATAACTGTCCCATTAACTCGCAGTATCTCACCCGCTGTCTCAACAGCTTCGGCGAAATTGCCCGTGCTTTTCTCGAGCGCTGTCAAAAATATGTTACCAAAAGAATGTCCCGCGAACGTTCCGCTATCAAATCGATAGCTAAATAAGTCGCGTATTTTGGGTGAATCGCTCAGAGCAACAAGACACTGCCTCACATCACCCGGCGGAAGCACGCCTAATTCATCTCTTAGCACTCCGGTACTACCACCATCGTCCACCATGTTTACAATGGCGGCGATTTGGGAAGTGTGCTCCTTGAGCGCAGAGAGTAACGTAAAACTACCTGTACCGCCACCAATAACTGTCACCTTTGCTTCCTGTTTTGCGAATGGCTCGTTCATCGTTATATACCTCTTAGTGATTTGATTACTTTTGACAACCATGCCGCAGAAGGTCGCGCGGAACGCTTCATACTTTTCCTATCCACTTCATAAAGACCATAGCGGGGCCAAAAGCCCTTATCCCATTCAAATGAATCAAGTAGCCCCCCATGCAGATAACCGATAAGTTCAACACCACTTGAAAGCGCCTGCTGCATCGCAATGATTGACTGCATCAACCACCATTTGCGACGCCGGTCAGTTGCATCTGCTATGCCGCTCTCAGTGACAAGAATTGGTTTTTTGTAGCGCTCACTTAGGCGCTCAAGGGCATGTGCCAGATGATCTGGATGTAGGTCATTTCCAAGATCACTTATCTCTTTGTTATCGTTGTGAACCCGATAGCCGTAGATGCGCTGACTACCGTGGTAGTTGACTCCTATAAAGTCGCAGGTTTTCATCACTTTTTGCAGAAAATAGTCATCATGAATATATTGGATTGCTGCCGACGCCCTCACCGTCAACCATGCGTCATCTCCGGGGTAGATGTAGGCGCTATTTTTTGCAACTGATACTTTATAGCGCCCGCTTTGGGCATGCAGCAGCTCGGCCACCCTATTGTGTGCGAGCGCCAGATTATTGAGCACCCTGAATGCTCGTGACCGACTCTGGTCCTGAGGCGGCCATCGACCGATTAAGTAACTTTGTCTCACATATTCATCGGGTTCGTGCATAGTGATGACAAATTGGATCGCCGGACCAAGTTCGCTAATTACTTTTTCTGCGAAATCAACAAAATACCGTACATTGCGGCGCTTCTCAAACCCACCCATCTCTACAAACCAAACGGGTAACGTGATGTGAAATAGCGTCACGATTGGTTCCAGGCCTCGCTGTTTCAGCGCGGCGACATACTCCTTATAGTGCTGCATCTCGTCAACATTCCAGGCGTCTTTTTCTGGCTGCAACCGAGACCACTCGACGCTAAATCGAAGCGCATTCATATGCAGTCGCTTCACTAAATCAAAATCATGCTGGTATTGATGATAGTGATCGACTGCTTTAGCGGAAACGTAGTTGTCCGGCGATTTTGCTTGACGCTCAATTGAGTGCCAATGTTCTAGATCCCCGTATTGATACGAGGCTTGTGCGGCAAGCGAGCGAGCATTCTCAAGTTCCCACACCGACCATTGGTTGTGATTTCCGCCCTCTGTTTGGTGCGCACTCACAACGGCACCCCACAAAAAATCGGCCGGAAAGCGTATTGGTTGTTGCCTCGCCATATATTCTTATTATACTACTGTTCAACTGGAGCGCTGGCATGGAGCTCTTTTTTTGCCTTGAGCTCGTATTTGATACCCGTCATATCACTGGTCACATAATCATCGTTGAGGAGGTTGACAAACTTGGCGGCATCCTTCGCATCCATGATAATAATCGCACCGACTGCATCATCAGTCATTAGTTCCAGATCCATTTCTTCAGCATGAGTGATGATTTGGTCTTGCGTGACACTTGTCGGATCAACTTTTTGAAGTTTTGTCACTAGACTGGGAGTATCTCGCACCAGCGCGTCAAACGTCATCCCATCAGGGAACTTCAGCTTGAAATGCGCTTCGATTTCCTTGATCTTCTCCTCTGCTACCGCAAACTTCTTGGCATCATAGCCAAACAGTCGCACAAACTTAACCTCACTAAACGCAAAAATATCTTGGTCCGCGATGAGCACTTGATTGTCGGGGGTAATACGTAGCCCAGCATCGGCACTAAACGGCTGGAACGAGTCGCCGTTGTACATCCATGCCGTAGCTCCCTTTAGTACCTGTGACTGCGGAAGCAACTTGACTACAAAAAATGGGCTCTTTCCCTTCATCTGAAACCGTGCAACAATGCCCTTAACCTTTTTGAACTCGTGGTCGCCCTCGCGAAATACTTCAAGCCCTTCTTCACCATACATGATTTGCTCGATCACTTCTTGAGCGTGTTCAACTTTGTCGAGTGTCGTACGCTCCAGTACATTTTCCTCTGAGGCCGCCGCTTCAAAGTCACGCACTATCATACCCGTTGCTGCCCCAGTCTGGACTGTGCTGATCATGTCATAGAGAAATAACACCTTGAGCTGCGCCTTGAGTTCCTTTGCGTAGTTAGTCGCATACACCGTGTAGCCCTTTGTAAAGAGAAATAGGTCAATCTCTAGCTGATCTTTGTCTCTATCTGCTTGATTCGCCCACAGGAAAATATCGGTCGTTTGTACTGTAGTTAGTGAAGTAGTCATAGATTCTAGTGTACTATCTTTTTTGCTACGAGTAATTATTTTATTGCGGCTATGCTTGCGTACACTAGTATCTGGTGGCATACTGACTGCACGGTAGTTCGAAAAACCATATTCACTCAGATACCACCTAAGGAGGTGATCTAGGAGTGTCTCGATCTGCAAAGGCTGCAGCGGCACACGAGCCCATCTACTGGTGTCAGCTCGGTTTACTGGCGCAACTGGGCGTCATGCTCAACAGCCAGCTCCACATGGAGTTCGTCAAAAAAATGCCGGCTTGGCGACAGCGCCAGATGCGCGCCGTCTGCACCACATGCATGCGGGCCTGGCCCTGTGAGGCATCACTCACGGCCTAGCCCGCTGCACAATCCGCCCGCCCCATCACCCACTCTACGGAAGCGTCTCATCGCCCGAGTGGCTGATGGGGCGCTTCCCTAGGCAACCATATCTTCACCAAAGTGCTTCTGCAGACGCATCCTAATACTTCCCTCGTGCCGTCCAAGTTTTTTGCTCAACATCATTATATCCGCACCTCCTAAGAAATCTGTCTTAAGCGTAGCATCGTCGGCCTCAGTCCACAGCATATACGCCTGTGGGTACGTTTCGCGCATGACAGCTATCTTTTGCGCCCAACTACCCGATGGTTGCTTTTTCTTTTTCGGACCTACTCCTTCATCTTTCCTCTTTACTGCTTTCTGATGCAGATGACTAAATCTCTTTGCCGCGGCCACACTTTGACGTCGAAGTTGGCTATCAATCTCCTGAGCTTGCTCACTCACTTGCAGCGCCATACGATTAATCCCGGTAAGATAGAGATTGGATAACTTTTTTACTCGGCTGAGTGCGACATATCCCATACCGGGTACAAACGCTTTAGTGAGGTCAATACGAGCGATATCAAGCGTCATACCCTGGCTTTTGTGAACGGTGATCGCCCATGCTAGTCTGAGGGGTATTTGGCTGATGCTGGCCCGTTTTTTATCACCATCTCGCAACTCCCAAGTATCAGGCATCATCGTTACTGTGCGTCCACTATGAAACTCAACGACGGGATAATCACTGCCATTTTCGAACGCCACAACGGTGCCGATACTACCGTTTGCATAGCGACGGTTAGTATCATTTTTTACTGCCATAACTAATGCACCTTTTTTAAGCGTCAGTGTGGCTGGCGCCAGCACACTTCGCTGAAGGCTTTCGACATAGCTAACAGAACCCGTAGTGTGCTGGTCGTAGGCCACTTCATCCCCAGGCAGCCGTTCAAGCTGTTGGTTATTGATACGATCAACATCAACATTGATTGTATGCAGCTCTGTCAGCGAAGATGTGGGCGGCGGTGTTTCGTCAGCACGCGCAAGCAGCAACTCGGCGTGTCGGCGGCGAAGATCACCCGCCCTGAGGTGAGTGAGGATATCATACAGATCATCATTTTCATCTTGTCGATACTGATCATCGAGGTACAAAATAATAGGATCAAGATCACGCCATGCGTGACTTTCAACAACGAAACCACCCGTCCTACTTCCCTCTCGATTAATGGGGGGTAATTGAAAGAAATCGCCACTCATAATAAGCTGTATGCCACCAAATGGGGTATCTGGCTGTTTGCGCACTATCCGACAGACCTCATCAACCATATCAAGCCGGTAATCATGCAGCATTGATACCTCGTCGATAATGAGGATGTCTGTTTTTTCTATAATATCTCGTCGACCCTTACTAATATGATCGACAAAACCATCCGGTAGACTATCGTTGATACCGATCCCCGACCAGGTATGTATCGTTGTTCCCCCCAGGTGGGTCGCCGCGAGGCCGGTGGTAGCAGTTACGCTGACATGCTTGCCCTCATACTTACTGAGACGGATAAATTGGTTGAGCACATACGTCTTACCGGTTCCCGCTGGACCCGTAAGGAGCGCGCTTTCGCCCGCCAGTAATATCTCGAGTGCTAACCCCTGATTCATTCTCCTTTAGTATAGCGCGGAAATAGCTCTTATAGCGTTGTACTATTTATCCCATGCAAACCCATGACCAAAATGTCCATAGCGAGCGGTCTGTTCGTATTGAGGTTTTTTTAAATCAAGTGCTTCTATAATACCTCGAGGACTCAGGTCATACCCCTCGACAATTTGCTGTACACCATCAACAATCACGGTCGCCTCCAAGGGTTGGTCATACCCAATAGCGTAGGCGAGATAGCAATATACTTCTTTTGCATTATTCTTCCTCAGGTAGTCAACAGCAACACGACGAGCCATATAGGCAGCACTGCGATCAACCTTCGAGGCATCTTTACCACTAAAACATCCTCCACCTATTGGTACACCTGGCCCATAGTTGTCTACCACCAACTTCCGACCTGTAAGACCAGCGTCGGCGTCAAAGCCACCCTGAGACCAATCCCCTGCCGGGTTGATATGAAGCTGCACCTCAGGACTAACGGCGATTCCGGCAATTTCTTTTAACCAGGATTCGACCGCCTGCTTGAGACTGGCTTGGTCGACGTTTTGAAAACTCGCTACAACTGATTCGATGACACCGTTTCTGAGCGTCACCTGCGTTTTGCCGTCAAATGGCCATTGATCAAATAGGTGTTGGTTAAGTTGACGTGCCAAAACCGTTTCCAGCGGCAATAACTCAGGTGTTTCATTGCACGCATAGCCTACCATAATACCCTGATCACCCGCGCCACCAGCGTCTACACCACGAGCAATCTCGGGGCTTTGCTTGACGATGTGCTCTATTATCTCGACATCCTCGCCCGCCAAACGTTTTACGATAGGAACAACGTCAACATACTGGCCAGCCGTTACTTCGCCAGTCAAAAACACCGTTCCATGGCCTCCGCACGCCTCCACGGCGACGCGAGCATTTGGGTCAACCGTCAAGTACGCATCCAAAATAGCATCACTTATCTGATCACATAGTTTGTCGGGATGTCCTGGACTGACACTCTCTGCTGTTCGATAGTCGAGCCGCTCGATTGCTGTATGAATTGACATAAAAAAACCTCCTTATCGTTACTGCCACTTGACGGGAAGTAGTGAGGAGATTTCTCGCCTATATCTTCGCCGCAGTGGGCCTGGATGAGGCACCTCGCATTTCGAGGTTGCCGGTGAGTCATCGGGCCAGTCCCTCGTCACGCTCTTGATATAGTTTATGTTGTTAATGTGCCTATGATTATAGCATGCTTGCTACTTGCTTGCCAGCCGTTTCACTAAGTCAGCACTAAATGCAGCTGTTCGCTGATGAAGCCCCTCAAATAACTCTGGAGTGACGAGAACATGCTCGGCAGTTCGCGACAATGGCTCACTTGGCGTGAGCGTGATAACACTCGGTCGCCCGTCTAGCATTGCTACTTCACTGGTTGGGCCCGAAAGTGTTCGGTATTTCATTGCCTGGGATTCAAATACCCCATTGCTATCTGTCCACATAAACCAATACATATGCCTTGTTGACTCGACGGTACGATCAGGGTTACTGACGCTATCACACTCGAGCACAAGGAGTGTATAGGCGCCATTTCCTATCTTTTTGTGTGCAGCTGAGTAGTGTCGACTGCGTTCCAATCTCACTCGCCCATTTGCGTCAGGCTGAGACCATTCATCGATACCGGGCGGCAAAAAGAACTCTGTCATAGTGTTGCCCGGAGCTCTCTTTATTGGTTTGCCGATCGCCTGCAGTAATTCATGTTTGTCTGCAACATATGCGGCAAAAACCTCTGGACTTGGCGATTCGTCGGGCTGTCGATAGCGCTCAAACTGCCGTGTCATGATAGTCGTTCTCCCTCTCTTGCGCGGTTCGCCCATTCATCGGCAAGTTCATTTTGTTCATCATCATTGTGTCCACGAACCCAGATGAGCGAGACATTTCCCGTGCAAAACAACTCGTATGCTCGCTTTACAAGATCAAGGTTTTTTATGTCGCCTCCCTTTTTTGTCCAGCCTCTTGCTTCCCACGATGGCGCCCATTTTGTCATCACGTTTATCCAAAATTCACTATCGCTATATATCTGGCATGCTTCGCCGCCCGCAAGCTCCATAGCAGCGATGAGTGCATGGCCTTCCATGCGGATATTGGTCGTGTCCCCTGACTCGCTGCCGAGCACAACTGGCTTGCTGTGCTCAATCACGGCAAAGCCGCCCGGACCGGGGTTTGGACTTGCACTACCATCAGTGTGGAACATTCTCATGTTCCCTATTGTACCTCTATTAGATTTTCAGACAACCCTTTTCAACTGTTATATATCCCGAACTGGTCGAATCAATTCGAGTGCTTCCGGTACAAAATGGTCGTCAGACTCGATATGGTACTTAATGAGATATTTTGCCTCGAAATAATCATCGGTTTCTACCACGCGATAGCGAATAAGCGCATAATGTTCGGCGTCGTTCTTTGGAATACCGCCCGCATATACCTTCACCTCATGCTCTTCTTCTGGCTTGAGAAATCGTCGCTCATCAATTCGCTGCTTAAGCAACTCAACTTGTCTTACTTCTATTTCAGCCTCTGAGTGATTGCGCAAATGCGCCCATAGTTCGAGATGTGTCTCCGCGCTATCCAAATGCGGCTCCAGCCGAGTCACCTCGAGCTCTGGAACGATCTTTTGCTGATACGAGGGTGTCGTCCTAGTAGCTTCCACCGAGTCGATTCTCGGCTCGACAACGCTCGCCTGTTCTTCAGTAATTTCATACTGGGAAGAATGGATAGACGTTTGGCCCCACTGATCGACTTTTTTTGGTAATACTGAATTAGAAGGTGGTGCGGCCCTTCCGGCATCTCCAAATAGTAATGAGCTAAACCACCCCATGGTAAACGCTCACCTATTTTTCACACGCAATGCCGTCGTTATCTCGATCGAGACGACGCTCATATGAGGCATTGTTTCGTGCAATATTGAATACTCCTGCTTCAAATGCAGCAGTACAGTTTTCAAACTTACGCCCGTTGGTTGGATTGCTGGTAGTTTGGTTTGCTATCTTGTCTTTTGAGACCTGATCGGCAGTTGCCGCAGGATCAGCGTTCACCGTACTCGACTCACCATCTGCCGAGGCTTTGACGCTTGCCATCGGCGTACCGTCAGTGATTGGTGTTTGATTTGCTACCCAGCCAAACCCTCCTACCCATGCGGCGATCACCGCTACGAGCACTGGCATGAGCGGGCTTTTCTTAAATCCTTCTGGGTCTTTAGAGTACCACACGATAGCGATTACGACAGGAATGATCGGCAAGGCCACCAAGTAGAGTAGTACAGCAATCACACTTCGCTTGGTCTTTCCCCAGGGCTGATAATGATAACGAACACCTGGAAAGCGTGACAAAATCCAAACAGCCCATGCCGGGCCGGTTGATACTATTGGCGCGCTTGTCACCGATGCGCTTACGGACGCACTTGTACTCTTAGCAGTGCTGACGCGCCTTACTTTTGTCTGTGCCATAGTCTGTGTACCTCGCATATTATCTTATGCGTTTATTATACTATCTTTGACAAAAAACGATACTACTGCTCCTCTTCAGAGCCAAGTCCACCTCTAATGAGTCGAAGCTTGGCTCTTCCCTGTATGGAATGGGTAACTTCGGGTGGAATCTGTGGTGGATCATCGATGTCATACAGCCGAATACCGTCCCACGACGTATCGATACCAAGCTCGGGGTAGCGCGAGATTGCACCGGTTTCAATCATTCTCGCATCGATCTCATATGGTGGTGGCTCTGTTTGATTGGTGGCGAATACAGCAACGGCTTCGCGAGGAACGGTGACTGATTCAGCCTCACCCGTATACCAGTTTTGTCGCGTTGCTTCTGATAAAACACGCATCCCCGCAAAGCGAACGGGTATGAACTTCCCCGGCAGCACGCTTGTCACCCACTCAGCGGCGACATCTCCGGGTTCTGCGAAACCATATGCACTTTTTGTTGATAGCCAAAATGCCTTGCCACCCAACATTACCTGGAGAGTTCTCTCCACGTTATCATTACCAGCGAATTCGGCGAGAGTTTGTGGCGCTAACCGCTGGCGCATCTCAGGGGAAACAGGAAATTGCAACAGCTTTCCCACGACTACTTCCCCGCCTCCAAATAGTCATTCATCAACTCATCGTACCCAATAGTGATGCGCTCGTCATACTCGATGCCAAGTGAATCAAGTACAGCGAACAACTCTCGTTCGACCGCCACTACATCACTTGGCCCATCAACTAACTTCTCAAGCTCAATGAACGAACCAAGAGGTGGTACTTCATCAAGACAAAGTTCGATCTTACCAACATGCGCTGTCTGACGATATTTGGTGAGATCACTAAAGATTTCGTATCCCATCAACCGCAAACTCGCATCCATCTCTGAGGCGCTCGCGATGGTTGTCTCGTGTTCAATACTATCGAGACTTCCCGAAACAGATTGCTTCAGCGTAAAAAACACCTCGCTATCATTCTGTGTACGTATTCTGAGCCAGTTGACCCCTGACTCTCCCGCCCTCTCTCTGTCCCCGGGCAAACAGTACACGACATCGTGTTGCTTTTTTGGTTCACCAAGAGCAATATCTGCTTTTTTTAGTGCAGCAATAGCTAGATCCTTATCTTTCAGCAGCACTTTTATCTCAATTTCTCGCATTGGTTTGGTCACCTTTCTCTATAACGAAGCTAGTAGGTCTGCGGGGCAGTGAGCGCAATTGAGAGCGCCGCATAGACACGCCAGTCAACTGCTTGCCAAGAAGTATCCTTCATCGAGAGACGAAAGAGCGACTTACGGGGACCAAAGCGTTCGTACACACCTGTTTGCTTCCTACTCACTGGTTCGAGAATAATAATGCGATAGTTAGCAAGCTTACTGAGGGCAAGACTTGCTCGCCCGATGATTGGCCGATCGGCAAGCTGTCTCCGCATACCACCAACTAACGAACTACTTTCGATCGTGACAGCGCATTCCGCACCATTCTGATCAAGCACTCGCCATGACTGGGGACGAAGCGGCATGGATGGCAACTTGACAAGCGTGCCCAGCACCCGCCCATTTGTTTCCTCGACAACATAGGAGTGCTGACCGCTATCGGACGCCAGAAATCTGATGACAAATGCCACCTTTTCACGCTGCTCATTGCTATAACACAGGGTCGTCTCTACTCGGACGAAGCGCTTTTGCTCCGCTAGTACAATCACCTCACCTGGATCGCTGTCTTTTGTTGGCAACATCACTCTCAAACGATTGATGTGAGAAGTGTGTGTCTTTTTGACGATCAATCGTGGCTTCATTCTGTTAATCCTTTTCTCTGTTCAAACATTTCTGGAAGCGCATCCCCAAACCGCACCATCGGCAGGGACCCGACCGTATCATTCATTGAAAGATGGGGGTACTGCGCCCGATACGCTGCCATGACATCGCCAAATACCGCATCCTTTTCCCAGTCAAACCCGAGCTCGCTTGCCACCTCACGGAGTGCCAACTCGCTCTCACCCTCTATCTCGATATATGGTTCGAGCCATGGCCACTCATCGAGTACCACTTCTGTCCCTCTATATTTCCAGGTTTCGCGCTTTGACTCTTGTGTCGAAAAACAGCGGATGCCGGCCGCTTTGAGAATAGCTACTGTTTTATCATAATCAGCAACTGTTGTTTCGATTTCTTGTGCACCATGAAGCGTCAACTCTTTATCGAACTGCTTGTAAGTGAGCGTTACTCGCTCGCCCTCATCGCGAACGCGGATATAGCCCGATTCACTATGCATTTCCGGCGTCGTAGCAAACACCGCCCGTCGCATCAAACGCATTGGCTGCTCGCAAACGGCGCCCACAGCAGTGAGTGCGCGACGTACGACAGCATGATCTGTTCTCAAGAACTTAACTTCTATCTCTGTATCCATGTACCTTGTATTATACGCTCCTTGACGAAACTCGATAGTTTATTTTATTATACACTTCACCTACTAATGAGCCGGAGGATATCAACAAAAATGCCTTATTTACACGAATCACTGACTCTCCCAGGACAAGTCTCCACAAGACACTCGTTACTCCGTGAAAGACCGAGCGGACTTCTCGTTGCCAGTCAAGAACTCGATGTTGTGTTTGGCGTAACAACTATTTCCGATCCCGACTATGCGACCTCCCTCCATCAATCTAGCTTTGTGATCCCTACTCTCGAGGAAATTATCAAGTTCAGCGGTGAAATTACTCCTGAGCGTGCAGTCTTACAGTGTCAAGAGACAGGACCTGAAGCACTGCGACGCTCGACCTCAGAGTTTATGTCAAAAATAATGCGCCACTTTGGTGGTCGCGTCATGTTGATGGTAAACATCTCGAGTGACCCTGAGCTTACAGAAAAACATGCAGCAGAGTGTCGCGCTTTTCTCGAGGCACTACAAGAGTCGATGGGAGTGCAGTTTGATCCAAAAACTTCCACTGCCCTTCGCGACCAACAAACCACACCCACCCACCGTAATGATGGTACTGGGTTCTATTTATAAAAACTTTTTTGAGATGTCATGATGACCGAACGACAGATGCGACCACAAGTTCAAATAGAGAGCCCGTTCATGGCATCGACCAGGGACGGTATCGCAGTGCGCGTCGTCTATCTTATGAACGCGATGCGTCACAGCATGTTTGAGAGAGGTGAAGCACCCTATGCCAGTCATATCATCAATACGCTAGTGACAGATGACACCAGTGCCTTGGAGCGCGAGATTGGCATAGAAGCGGGGCTAGTCATTGGCGGGAAAGCCGACTACACCGCTGTTTATACTGACCTTGGTATTAGCTCAGGTATGGAACATGGTATCCAGCGTGCTGAGCGCGAGGGCCGGCCCATCGTGTATCGTCGCTTGTACAACAACGCTCTATCGCTTCAAGAACTTGAAGCACTCATTCGCAGCACCTCACCTCGCCCTATCGAAGCGATTGAGGCGCTGTATGGCCACATCCTTCGATAATTATTGACCGTTTCTTGGAATTGCTATGAGCTCGATATCAAATACTAGGTCGCTATTTGCCGGAATATTTTTTGCGGGACTTCGCTCCCCATAGGCTTTCACTGCTGGTATGACGAGCCGTCTCGTTCCCCCAACTTTCATACCTGGCACCCCCTCAGTCCAACCGGCGATTACCTGATCGAGTCCAAAGGTGATCGCTTTGCCAAAATCATGTGAGCTCTGAAAAATAATACCATTTTTGACAAGTGCTCCCGTATAGTGAGCGGTGATCGTGGCACCGGGCCTCACTTCCTCGCCCGTACCGACCTCTGTATCGGTAGTCTCAAGTTCAGTTACCTGGTCGCGAGGTTCAAAGTTCGGTAGTTTAGTTCCTTCGTATTTCATAGTATGTTCCTCCTCTTATCTTTCCTATACTACCCTTTCAACGGCCATGACACAAATTACTCGCAACACACTACCCATTGACCGCTAGCATCCCCGTTTCGTATAGTAATCCGCATGGTACGACCTAGAACAAATCGCCAGCGAGCCGAGGTCACCGTTATCGGTGCCGGTACGTTTGGCCACGCCATTGCTGACAGTATCAGCCGTAGCGAAATTCGTACCGCGCTCGTAACTCGTTCGGAGACACGTCTCGAACGTATCCGTCAAATGCTCGCGCGATCATCTCCTTATCTCATGGCGCAGAGACTTGGCGATGCCCCACTCGGGGAATATGTATTCTTAGCCCTCCCTAGCGCAGATATCGCAGAGGTAGTCGGCCGTCTCGCCAGCTATCACAGCGAAGAGACACTAGGATACGTATCACTCAGTAAAGGTCTCACGGCACCCGATGGTGAGACACCTCACGAACTTCTTTCTCGCCGCTTTGGTAGTATTCGTAGCGCCGTCATCTCAGGCCCGTCACTTGCCGATGAAATGCCAAAACACGGTGCCCATTTCGTTGTTGCGTCCAGTAGCCATACGCTCGCGGACAAGCTCGTTTTACTGATGGATGGTGAATACACGAGTGCTACTGGCAGCAATGACCCGACCGGTATCGAATGGGCAGGTATCACAAAAAACGCTGTAACCCTCGGATTTCATGCCTGCCTGGCCGCGACAGGAAGTCTCAATCAAGCCGGCGCATTTGCTGGTCAACTTTTTACCGAGATATACGACTACGCGCTTACCATGGGAGCGAGCCCGCGTTCGTTTGCTGGCATCGCAGGTATTGGTGACCTCATGGCAACATCCCATGCGAGCACTAGCCGAAATGTCCGTGCAGGGCAACTCATCGGCAGCGGCCATTCTGTCGGTGAAGCCGAAGCTCGCATCAAACAAGTCGTCGAATCGTTGCATACTATTCCCCTGTTAGAACGACGAATCAACCAAGATCATGCTGCAACAACCACGCCTACGATCACCGCTCTCAGCAATCGTATCGTCGGCAACCTCGCCCACGAGCAGTGGATAGCGTCGCTCACCTCACGATAATTTATTCTACGACCTGTATACCGTTCCAAAACGCGACGTAGTTTGAGAAATCATGCCCAACTCGCTCCACTGAGCCTTCTTTGGGCAGCGGATAATACCTCCTTGCGTTTTCTTTCCATATCACTTCTCACACCCTACCGCATAGATCTATGATACTAACGATGTTTATGAGGCAATGTCAGTACATACTCCCGACACATCTTGAGTAACCGCGGCAAATTGTCTTCGTCGAGAACCTCAGGCTCCGCGAGACACCACGTCTTCATGACTCGTCCGCCAAATTCAAATGGTTTTATGCCAGGCTCGTGTAGTAATGTCTCGGCCTCCTCTGGTGCTGGCTTGACAATCAACTCATCACCCTTCACCCCAAACGCCATGTTACCATTCACAAAATACCCAAGGCCCCCGAACATCTTACGTTTTGTCACTTCGACATCCCACCCGGCGATCTCATCGTTGATGCGTACTTCGAGAGTTAGATCGTATGCCATAAACTAACTTTTATCTCCAAATATGCCTATTTCATTCGCTACCGCATCATCAATCTCAACCTCACCACTGTTTTTTGCTGCCTCATATTGCTGCTGGGCACTCTCTCCTGGCAAACGAATAGAGGAATCACCTATGGTACGGGATGATTTTATCTTTGCAATCATATCGGAAGTGTTTTCTTTGAACTGCTCTCGACCGACCATCAGATCAGGGTCAATCGCCATCACTATAGTCCCCCACTCCTCCTTAAATGTCATATTATCAACCCACGCACCACCAAGGAGTGGTCCCGCAAGCGCCTCGACCACCATTGCGAACCCAGAACCTTTATAGCTCCTATCAAATGATAGCAATGCGCCATCCATCGCTGCGGCTGGATCAGTTGTAGACTTGCCGTCTTTGTCAATTGCCATGTGTTCCGGAATTGTTTCACCGCGTGCCTTCGCAAGCACCAGCCCGTAGTACGTCATAGTAGACGTAGCCGCATCAAAAACAAGTGGTTCCCCTAGGCTCGGAAAACCAAAACCGATCGGATCAGTACCAAATACCGGATCGATCCCACCAAAGGCAGCCTGAGACGCGGGAGAACGACTACACATGATGCCGATGAGATCATGCTTGGCAATTTGTTCGACATAGTATGCCTGCGCACCATTGCTCGAAAAAGTATTTTTTACCCCGACGATTGCAAAACCGTGCTCGCTGGCTTTTTGTATGGCAAGGTCGGTAGCTATCTGAGCATTCAATGGCGCGGGATTGTCTTTTGCATCAATAATTCGCGACAATTTTGTATCTTTTACTATCTCGATCTCACCCTGGGGTCTAATATTTTGTATCGAGGACGCCCCCATAAGTTTCACGATTCCCTGTGTTTTGTTTCCCGACATCTCCGCCCACACAAAATACTTTGCCACAATTTCAGCCTGTTCGTGGGACAAATTCTTTTCTAGTATCTTTGTAACTTGTTCACGAAGTGAATTGATCGATAATCTCATCTCACCTCCATAATTTTCTTAATGTTTTCAAGTTCCTCGCGCATCCACGTCAATTGCTCGGCGTATTCTGTATCGCTGACGCCGGCAGTTTGCTGATTTGTCATGATTAGTTCGCAGCCCTCGCCATTTGGCACCACGCGATACGGGATAAATTGTTCATCACCGCTCGGTACAATGCATATAGTATCGAGTAGTAGATGTTCACGATCAAACTTCTCGATTACTCGTACATCACCCTGTGATGTGTGAAATACCCACTCGCCATCTTTTATCTTCTCGATATTACTTGCAAAATCACTAAACTGCGGCCAGTTATTGATATTCGCCACATACTCCCAGACTTTTTCGGGTTTTGCATTAATTGAGAGCGAGGTTGTGTCAAACCGAAACATCTTTGTTACCTCTTGTAAAAATTATTAAACTTTGGTACAATATATCCATCAAGACGAAGGCGATCCGAAAGGCTAATTACCTAAGGAGGACCTTCTTTTTTGATATTCAATTTTATGTTGCACGGACGGGTAATTTAGATAGTCAAAATACTTTGGTTCAAGCTGCTTGTACAGGGACGAGGCAAATTTTTTGTTCGGGAAAAGAATTTTTTCGAATTTGTTTTGCTCGATCAAGAAGTCTACAAGTGCTTTGTAGTCACCGTCACCCGAAACAAGCACAATTTTATCGAACGGCTCTTTTAGATATGTACGTTTCATAACATTTAGGACAATATCAGTATCGACGTTTCCCTTCTTTTTGCCGAGCATCGAACTATTGTGCTCACGAAACACCAATATAAAACCGGCTTCTTGGATGTTTTCATACAATTTTTCGTATTTTGCGCCATCTATCACATATCCCATGTAGTAAAACGCTTTTTCGACATTGTATTTTTCCCTCAAATACACACGAAATCGTCTCAGGTCAATCTGCCACGATGGGTTAGTGTCAATGGTTCCCATCTTGAGGTTCTGCCCATCGATGTAAGCGTAATTACTTATCATTACCGGGCGGTCTCCTCGGGCTTCACCCTCTTCTGTTCCGTCGTATCTCTATCCCGCACCGTTACCGTCCCATCCTCTAACGTCTGGAAATCGATCACCACACAGTAGGGCGTACCGATTTCGTCTTGGCGACGATAGCGTTTGCCGATGTTGCCATTGTCGTCCCATTCACAGACAAATTTTTTGCTCAACTCTTCATAGACCTCACGGGCTTTTGCGACAAGCTCAGGCCTATTCTTGAGCAGCGGAAACACCGCATACTGCACGGGCGCAAGCTCTGGCTTTAGTTTCAATACAGTTCGCGTGTCACCATTTTCCATCGTTTCCACCGTATAGGCATCACTCATCACGGCCATAAAGATGCGTCCCATTCCCATAGAGGTCTCGAGTACCCACGGAATGTACTTCTCTTGTGTCATTGGGTCGATGTAATTGAGGTCGACACCGCTATATTTCATGTGCTGCGACAGGTCATAGTCAGTCCGATCATGAATGCCCTCCACCTCGTCGAAGCCAAGACTCGGGTAGCTGTACTCGATATCCCAGGCATCCGACGCATAAAACACCAGGTTTTCATGCTGATGCCAGCGCAATTTCTCAGGATTGATACCGAGGTCACTCACATACCAGTCCCAGCGATCTTGCTTGATTCGCTCATAGGCTTCTTTGTTCTCGTGTGGTTTCACAAAAAACTGCGTATCAGCTTGCTCAAGCTCGCGAGTACGAAATAGGAAATTGCGCGGACTAATCTCATTGCGAAAGGCTTTGCCAATCTGAGCGATACCAAATGGTATCTTCATTCGCGTTGTATCGACAACGTTTTTGAAATTGAGATAAATCCCCTGACATGCCTCACCAGGTAGATAGACAGGTCGTTTGTTTTCACTAGTAAAGTCACCGAGATTTGATTGAACCAACATATTGAATGGCTTAGACTCGGTAAAGTTCTGCTTGCCACACACAGGACACTTGATCTTGTCGCGGTTATCGTCAAACAATTTATTCAAATCTTCATTACTCATTTTTTCGTCGGCCTGTACGCCGATCGCTGCCAGCTCCTTGTCAACGCGAATACGCGCATGACACTCACGACACTCAGCAAGCGGGTCGGCAAATCCCGCAACATGTCCCGAAGCTTCCCAAACACGCGGATTTTTGAACATCGCCGAATCAATCCCGACATAATTTTCTTTGAGCTGTACATTGCGGCGCCACCAAGACTTCTTAATGTTATTGAGCAGCTCCACACCGTACGGTCCAAAATCATACAAACCAGCTTCACCGCCGTAGATCTCACTACCCGGGTAAACAAAGCCTCTCCGTTTTGCGAGGCTCACGATATCATCAAGTTTTACGTCGCTCATAGTGCACACACTTCCTGCATGTTGGCAACATGCTTAGAATTAACCTTAGTCGTAGTATAGCATAATTTTACACCGAGGCATGTTGACGGGCGATCAGCCAACAATCAGGTAAAATGCTCATCACCCCACCTATCTGGGTAATGGTTTGAATTGGCTTGGTTGCAATGATGCGCAGTAACTTGATATGATCTGCCGAAATATCTCCCTGCTCCGCCGGTCTCAACCCACGCTCAGACGAATCATACATGTACGTTTTTTTCTCATCAAGCGGCTGGCCAGTAACATCATTCTCGAGATTCAACTCATATCCCGTCAACTCTGCATAGTGAACATAAAACCACGTTTGGATGAGCTGCAGCGGAATCGTCGACACATCAAGCCCCATATACACCTCACTGAGGACACCATACCACTCTGGCTCGTCAATCATTTCACTTGCTTTTGCTACCAGATTTATTGATTCGTACCCAAACTGGAGGCGATCGTAGTCGTTCAATATGTGCTGATAAAACTGCACCAACCGCGCAGAAGTCAGTATCCCCAACTCGCCCCTCCCCCCCGTAATAACGACGTCACTAATCGCAAATAGCTCGATTCCTCCGGCCAATTTGCTTTTTTCTCTTCTCACACCTTTAGCAATCACAGACCGTTGGCCGAGCGGTGTGATCATTCTGAGTACGCGATCTGCTTCACCATAATTCGTTCTCCTCAGGATAATTGCCCGCGTCCGCTCGACACTCATGATGTCACTCTCCGAACTGCCGCAACCAAGTCGTCGGGTTGCATTGTTGTCTTGTCGAGTACGATATGGACGCCATACGATCCGAGATCATAGTCACCCAATTCGCGGGCACTATTGGTACACAATATGATAGGTATTTGTGAGAGATCACTGTGTGAGCGCAACTCATGAAGTAGTACAAACGCATTTGGGCCAGGCATAAATAAATCAAGAATGATGGCCGCCGGATGCGTGCGATCAATCAGCTGCATCCCTTCGATGGCATGAGGCACCGCTTCCACTTCGTAGCCATGCTTCTTCAATACTCGAGCCACATGAGCACTCATCCACTCGTCGTCGTCTATGACCACTACAAGTGGGTGGCTCATTACAACAACCTCAGTTGCGTCGACGCGGTCAGATCAACATAAAATGTCGCGCCGTCTTGATGGCGAGTTGCGCCTACACTTCCCATCATCGTTTCAGCAAAGCGCCGTGCAATCGTAAGTCCTAGACCGCTACTTTGCGGACGGTTATGCAGCGGCTGAGAACTAACTCCGAGAGAAGTATCGAGCCGCCGCCACAGTTGCGATGGCAACGCGGGACCATGGTCACGCACCGCTAATCGAATTTTTGTGCCACCGCTATGGGCCGAAGCTTTCACTACTACTGGCTCACTCCCGACACTATAGTGAAGCGCGTTGTCAGCAAAGTTTATTAGTATTCTCCTCAGTAGATCTTTATTTGCCACGGCTAGTAGAGGGCGATGTCTCTCGGCGACTACCAACCGACGGCCCTTGGCCGCGTACAGCGGCTGAAGTTCGTCCACAACCTCTTCGCATAGTGACATTGGGTTGACAGGCTCAAGCGAAAACAAGCTATCCTTGAGACGCGAACTGCGTGTTAAATCTGTCGTCAATCTCAGTGCCCGCTCACTCGTCAGCGAAATCCGGCGGATCATTGTTGATGCTTCATCAAGCGAACAATCCCCGGCCTCCAATGCAAGAGAAAGCTGGCGGATGAGGGCCAGTGGAGACTTGAGTTCATGTGCCGCAGCAACAAAAAAGGGCGTATCAATTACTGAAACGCCACCCTCATCCTTGAATTGTCTCTCACTCCCCTCCATACTGTCTCTAGTGTAGCACGAAAGAGCAGTCCATGGGGGGCCGGTTTAGCACAATTTACTGATTGAACTTCACCGTTTTGATAAGTGCATCAAAATCGGCTTTAAATATATCGGCATCCGTTCTAATAGTAAGTGTACGGTCACGCATTTTGACAATAATAGCAGCACCCCTGACGTCCTTGTTGAAGTTACCGTCAACGCGCGTACCACTCATGCCGTTATCATTTGACCACGCAATCGATTTAAGGTCACCTTTTTTGATTGCGGCATCATAGTTTCCGAGGGATTTTTCGTACGATGTCTGCTCGATCGTCACTCTCAGTGCAACTTTCTGATTCTGTACACTGATTGGCGGCACCAATATAGGGTTAAGATACGCCTGATATGTCGCGCCCCCACCGCCACTTACATCGGTAGCTTGGTAAGCACTCCACGTCTTTGGATAATCAAACGTCAGGTGTCCGTAGTCGTCCGGGCCGACAAACTGACGCATCGGCTGCTTTTCTCGATCCAAAAACTTAACTTCATCAGCCTCGGCTTGCTGCTTAGACGCTTCCGCCTTGGCGACCGTTATTTTCCCATCGACATCATCCTTCACGTCAGTATAGTTGAGATACGCCCAGACCGAAAACCCCCCAAAAAACACCGTTAATAGTGCTAATGCAATAATAACAAAGACGTATCCGTGGATCATTCCAGATTCTTTTTTTGACCGTACCATAGTTCTTATTATACTTACGCTTTTTTATCTGTAAAGGGCTTTACCTCATAGAGATGGTGTGCCCCAAGTGTCATTTTTTTAGGAACACCCGGTACCTCAAATGCATAGGATACAAACCTGATAGTTCGCCCGAGTCGCGAGGCTTCCTGTGCAACTTTTTTGTACATCTTTTTGATGTCTCTATGCGTTGCAAAGGTATATACAACCGTTGTCTCCGCAGGAAACGTGATCGTCCAGAGATTCGCGCATCGCACTTTGATTCTGTTTCCGTACCGACGCGATACTAACCGCGAAACCCAGGCGATGAAGGGGTTGATCTCGACACCATAGGCATGACGAGCCCCCTGACGAATTGCCTCCCGAAGAACGATACCGTCTCCCGAGCCAATATCAACAAGGGTATCGTCGTCGAGGGGACAGAGTTCGCGGAATGTACGCTCCAACTCCTTCCGTTTTGAAGGCAGGTAGGGTGCACCGGTGAACGCCATGAATCCAAAAAAAATGACAAAGCCGCTCAAAATCCAGAGCCACATCATAGGTCCGTTTGATCAAAGCGTTTTTTTAGTACCGTAATTTGATTTTTGTATTCTGTCAGCTGTACCTGGATATCACGCGCCAGTTTTTCCGCTTCCGCATATTTGTCGAGCGCTTGTTCAATTTCGAAGTCGTCTCCCTCAAACCAACCAACCAATTCTTGTAGTTGTGCCATCTGCTCGTTGATAGTTTTATGTTCTTTTGACATCTTTGACCTCCGCGATAATTATATCTTTTTCCCTCTCGACGCTGATCATGCTTCCTACCTCTACCCTGCCTCTGACAACTGCGTAACCACGCTCCAACACCTCTCTTGGGCTGTATGCTTCGATCAGCTGCGAGATACTCGCTACCGTTACTTCTATACGCTGGCATCTGCTTTCAAGCACCTTCACTGCTTCAGATAGTTGTCTCTCGATATTCGTCTGCTGTTGTCCAATCGCCTCTTCGGTACGTGATGCAATCCTCATTAGGCTGTGATTGGTTGATGCAATGACTTCTCGACGGTCCAGGACCAGAAGCTCTGCTGCGTTGCTGGGGGTGGCAGCTCTTACGTCCGCCACAAAGTCAATCAACGTCTCGTCAACGTCATGTCCTATGCCAACCAGTGTCGGTATCCTGCTCGCCGCCATTTCTCTTACAAGCAGTTCATCATTAAAGGTGCTAAGGTCGTCAGCACTTCCGCCCCCACGCACAACTACCAAAACATCAGCTAAGGTTTCTTTCTCATTGAAATACTTAATGGCACGGATAATCTGGTCAGCAGCTCGCTCGCCCTGAACTTGTACATGCGCGACTTCGACGGCAACCCCTCCCCAGCGGTTATCGAGAATTTTTATGAAATCTTTGTAGCCCGCGGCTTCGGTGCTACTGATGACAGCAACCCGCTGCGGAAATCGTGGCAGTAGGCGCTTGCGCTCCGGCGCAAATAATCCTTCCTTTGCCAGTTTCTCCCTCAAGAGCTCAAAACTTTTTTTGAGACTTCCTGCGCCGCTTGGTCGTACCGACTGAACCGTGAGGCTAAACTTCCCCCACGCAGTGAGCTTTGGAACGGCTTTGATAACCACTTTCATCCCGTCTTCGATCGGGATTCGCAGCTGCCAGACACTCATAAAGCAGCTCACGGTTGCTTGTTCATCCTTTAGGTCAAAAAATACATATTTATTTTGGTTGACCTTAAAACTTGCTACCTCGCCCTCAATCTCAACAGAGGAATACGCGTACTCAAGCGTCTGGTTGAGGAGCGCCGTAAAATCACTGACGCTAATTATCGCCGATAGATTCTGAGTCTCGTTTGTCATACGTGATAAGCGCCCGTTGATAAAAAATGTATCCAAGACCGATCACCATAAGGAGGATGATAACTCGTGCTAGTATAATGCCGGCGATAGCACGCCCCTCTGAGAGTCCTGTCGTTGCAAGCACCAACACCATGAGAGCCTCATATGCTCCCGCTCCTCCTGGTGTGACCACAACAAACGCGGCTAGCTGAGCGATACCATAGCCGATCAAAATCGCTGCCGGATTGACATATACACCAAGGGCCAAAAATGCAATATAAAACTGAGCAACATCAAGTGCATAAAATAACATACCCCACAGGTACGGCCTCAGAAGAATCTTTTTGTCTCGCATCATCGAAACATAATCGCGATGCATATCATTAAACATCACCATGAGACGCTGGCTATCAATAACAGCCTTCTTGCGACCCCTCGTTGCCCACCGTACTAGTTTATTGCAGGCAGTCGCAAGCCATCCGGCAAAGCGCTGCATACGCACCGGACTGCTTACCAGATAAATAACTCCCAGCGTTGCAATAAACATCAGAAATACCATTGCCGAACTCATCAAGATTATCCATCGGTTGATACCCGAGTCAATCGTGACAGCCAATACCGACACCACCAGTAGTGTTGTTATCGCTGCAAAACCAGTCACAAATCTGACTGCTTGAGCGACGGTTGATTGCGTACCGGCCACGCCGAGCTTGCTCAAACGCCAATTGAGATACGAGACACCGCTCATCCCGCCACTTGGGAGGACATGATTAACAAAATTAAACTCCATCGAAACACGCATCAACTCCCAAGCACTGATATGCTGGATCAATCGTTTTTGGCGCAAATACGACAGCGTCATTTCTCCCGCAACGATATTTCCTGCGACAATGAGCGGAATGATAAGCACCAGAAGCCACAGATTTGCCTCTCGCACCAAGTGCCATGCATGGTCAAGTTGATGTCTAGAGAGGTACAGAAGTACTGCTACCAGCAGGAGGGTTGTCAAGCTCAACCAAAACCGAAAAGAAGGTCGTTTCATGCTCCATCTAGTATACTATACGCATGCATGTCGCAATACTCGGACGTCAACCCGCACTTGGTATGGCAGAACTCGAACAACTCTATGGAGCATCAGGCGTCCAGTGGTTTTCGGACAACTCAGCCTGTATCGATCACCCTGGGTTCGATTTTGAAAGATTAGCTGGCAGCCAAAAAGCCGGCCGGGTCGTTGCCGAACTCCGTGGCGACTGGCGACAAACCAGCACGGTGCTTGTCAACGCGTATGTGGATGCCTGGCAGAATCATAAGGGCAAAATCACGCTCGGAATCAGTGCCTACGGCTTTCACGTTTCGCCTCGAGATGTTCAAAAGGCAGGTATCGTCCTCAAGGCAAAACTAAAGAAGCACGGTGTGAGTCTGCGTTTGATTCCAAACAACGACCCTGCCCTCAGTACGGCAACATCTCACCACAACAAGTTAGGGCTGAGTGATAACCACATCGAAATCCTCATCGTGCGGTCTGCAAATGGCAAGGTACTGATCGCCGAGTCGGTTGGTTCCCAAAACATCACCGCTCTCGCCCGCCGTGATCAAGGCCGCCCAAAACGCGATGCGTTCGTCGGCATGTTACCGCCAAAACTCGCCCGTATGATGGTCAACTTATCTGGCGTTACTCCCCCCGGACGCCTGCTCGATCCATTTTGCGGCACCGGGGTATTACTACAAGAAGCTGCTCTCGTAGGGTTCGATGTTTATGGCACAGACCTGTCGCCAAAAATGATTGAGTTTTCCCAGAAAAACCTCGAATGGCTTAGCGAGACCCACCATACCGTCTCAGATATCACCCTTGACCAAGGAGACGCCATGACTCATATCTGGGAGGGTACGATTTCGGCAGTTATTGCCGAGACATACCTTGGACAGCCCTTTTCGGCCCCACCCTCGCCCTCCAAGCTCGTTCAGGTACGCGATAATTGTGATCACATCATTAGTACATTTCTGAAGAACCTCGCACCTCAAATCCCTGCCGGGACTCCTGTTTGTCTCGCCATCCCAGCATGGCGAGACAGCCTCGGCCACTTTACCCATTTACCCCTAACAGGCCGTCTCACATCACTCGGTTTTTCTCAGCAGACACTCGAGCATGTTCGCAAGGAAGAGCTCATATACTATCGTGAAGACCAAGTTGTTGCTAGACAACTACTAGTACTCAAAAAGGGTTGACTATTTACCTCAGTTGGCGTACAATAAAGCGGATTAGTTATATTGGTTTTTAAGGAGTCATATGTCACACGTCAAAGCAGGCGGCTCATCAAAGAACGTCCACAACAATGCCGGTGCTCGCCTCGGTGTTAAACGGTTTGGCGGTCAGGTTGTTACCGCTGGTCAAGTACTCGTACGCCAGACAGGCAGTACAAAAATTGCCGGACCTGGTACTTACACGAGCCGAAACTTCACCATTCACGCAGCACAAGACGGTGTTGTCGGATTCAAAAAAGTCAAAAAAGGCTCATTTACTGGCCGCACCCACACTCGTACCCAAGTAGTTGTTAGCTAGAATTTGGAATTTATATTGCCATTATAGCTACAGTCTATCCCACAATGCCTGATAGTTACTTGATAGTGCTCGTGCTTCTGGACTCATAGCCCGGTAGGCTTGACCAGCGTTTTGACCATAGGTTGTCGAACCGCCACCGTCACCCCTCTTCTGTGCTTCTTTTTTATCGTGTAAATACATTGCATATCTCTCAAGGTTTCGCCTATCTGCCTCGCTCAGCCCAGCAACCAACTTGTCCAACTCTCTTTGGATACGCTCCGTTCGCTGTTCTGGTGTTTCGGGGGTAGGTTTCACTGGCTTTTCCGGCTGAGCCATTACCCAATCAGGAACGGAATCGATAATACCCTGTGGCTGTTGCGCAGCAAGACCAGCACGAAGCTTATCTGCTTGCTCTGGTGTAAGCGCCCACTCTGATGAGTCTGACTCAGGAACGGTAACTGGCTTTTCCCATGATGCCCGATAGAGCACTTGAGCTGGAGTTTCCTGCGCGAGCGCTGCTGCTCCCTGGCCCATTTCCCTATCTCGTTGCTCACGTTCCTTCTCGGCCATAACTTCTTGTAGGTGGCGGAGCTCTGCGGTAGGAACATCTTTATAAAGTGAATCAAATTGACCGGTCTTAGGATTCCAGATATTTTTTCCAACTCGGGTATACTCCACTCCCTTAATTACAGAGGTACCGCTAGGAAACCAGCCTAATTCCGGCTCCGTAACCGGCTTGTCTGCAGCATCACGCTGCAGCACACCATCTGGGCTATACACATTTCGCGGAACCCACATATTTGGACAAGCCCAACCCTCTGGGTATGGCTCAAATCCACGGTCAGCAACCGGAACTTCAGCATCTTGTGGTTGATAATCCTGTGGTGTAGTGGCTATATGTTCGTGGTGGCTCATTTTTGTTTTTCTTTCAGTGCGTTAGTAAATCCACTATAGCAAAAAATTGACTAAAAGTCAAGATGCTTTTGCTTAAGAATCTGCGCTTATATTATGATGCCTGCTGAGGGCCGGGATCCATGCCCAAGTGATGCTTTACCCTCGCGACGACGTCGCCAATGACGACTTGCGACTTCACGAGATAATCATCAACGCCGAGCTGCTCGGCACGTTCTTTGTCTTTTGGTTGGCTCAGTGCTGTTAACATAATGACGCGGATGTTTGTCGTCTCGGGGGTATTTCGTAGGATATCGAGTACATCAAAGCCACTGATCTTTGGCATCATGGCATCAAGCAGTATCAAATCAGGTTTATAAGACATTGCTGCTGACAGCGCGTCTTCGCCATTGTTGACTTCATTGATCTCAAATCCTTCAAGCTCAAGCCGAGAGCGATACACGGCGGCAAGCGCTGTATCATCTTCGACAAGCAATATTTTCTTTTTTACTGCGTCCATATGCATTTATAGTAGCTCAGTAGATTCAAAAGCACAAGCACTCTTGTATATTCGCTGTATAGATTATTTTACTGCTGCCAGAGCGGCGTCCATTTGTGGGTCGCGGCCGGCATCCATATCAGTTGAAGTCAACACTACTGACATATCTGGCGTAATGCCCTCTTTTGTAATGTTCTTGCCATTTGGCGTGTACCACCTCGCGACAGTTACTTTAAGAATCCGTCCTCCGGGCAATTCGATCACTTTCTGGACAGTGCCTTTACCAAAGGTTTTTTCTCCGATCAACGTCGCTGCTTTATGGTCCTGCAGTGCACCTGCAACGATTTCGCTTGCACTCGCACTGCCGCCATTGACGAGTACAACCGTCTTTATACCCCCTAATAGCGGCGAACCGTCTGCCTTGAGGGTGCCAGTGACCGTATCACCGGTGCGCTCTGTGACGATCACTTTTTTGTCGAGCCATAGGCTAGCGACTTGCCGTGCAGCATCAAGATAACCACCGCCATCATCTCTCAGATCAAGGATAATTGCTTTGACATTCTGATCTTTGAACGACCGAGCTGCCTCTGATGCAAGTGTGCCAGTTTGATCGTCAAATCGTGATATCTTCATAATTCCCACACCGTCTTTCACACTTGTACGCACACTTGGATCACTCACCTTTGCCCGTGTAATGGTAAACTCTTTCGTGTCGTTGCCTCTCTTGAGCGTCAATTTAACGGTTGTATCGGCTTCACCACGAACTTTCTCAGCAACATCTGCAGCACTCGCGCCGCGCATCGAAAGATCATTGACTCCAAGTATTACATCACCAGCCTGAACGCCTGCTTTTTCGGCAGGAGAATTGGCAAGCGTACGCAAGATGGTCGGCTGCCCGCTGCGAACACCAATCTCGGCTCCAATGCCGCTCACCTCACCGCTCAGTTCCTTGTTGAAGGCGTCGGCCTCAGATTTATCCATAAAGACGGTATAACGGTCACCCGCAGCGGCCACCATTCCCCTATTTGCGCCATCGATAAGTGCATTTGTATCGAGGGTACCGTCGTAATTCGCTTTTAGCTTCTGGAATGTTCGCTGCACACTCAAAAGATCAAGTGTGTCACTCGATGCCTTTATGCCAAACACCGGGGCAATCGCAGCCCACAGTTGATCACTGCGCGTTCCCGCTACAAATGAAGAAATTGCAACCGCACACACGATCGCGATATACCATGCCCTTGTTGCGCCTCGCGAAGCTGAAGCTGATTGATTTTGAGGTACAGCAACATGATGTGGTGTTTGTAAATCAGGCACAGCGTTTCCTCTTATGGTTTATGTCATTCATTATAGCGCAGCCAGTGCGGCCGCGCTATAGAAGCATCAAATCTATAATAAAACTACTACTTGTTTTGGAATCTTAAGAACACAACACCAGATGTCGCAATGTTCATCGTGCTGTATTCACCTGTTCCATAGAAGTTGTACTGACTAACCCGTACCGTACTACCAGAGACACTTTCTACTATCATGGCATGGCCTACTGGAGCGAGTCCGGGGACGATCGGTAAGATCACAGCGTCACCTGGTTGTGGATCATACGTCCTGACGGCACCACTATAACGCGGTGCGCTCCATACCCATTCATAAGCGTTACCGTTACCACTAAAATTACCGACATATTTACCAAACCGCTCCGAGAGTGCCCAAGCAACATAGCTAACACATTCGCGGTTGTAGAGTCCCCATGGGTCTGAATATGAATCTTGATAGCCACAATACGGATAACCACCGCTACCGCAGCCGCTATTTCCGCTCCAATTGCTATAAGAGAAATTACCAATTACACCCGAATCTCCGCCGCCACTACTTTGGCGCAGACTGTCGTAGTAAGCGCGCTGTTGAGCGGCAATGCTTTGAAGCTGCGACTGGTTTTGTGAAACAAGCCCCTGAAATGCCGCTTCATCATTTCGAGTCTGCTGAACAAGTTGAGCCTGCTGGGCTTCTTTGGCAGCCAATGATGCTTGTTGAGCTTTTTGGCGATCGAGCACAACTTGTACGTCTGCCTTATCTTTTTCAAGTTTGATCTTGAGTGCTTTTATTTCTTCGATGGTAGTGTTGAGCGTATCTCGAATTGACGCGCGATATTCTTGTTGATCGACGTAGTCACCGATACTTTTGCTGCTAGCAAGCATCTCAAGAGGTGTAATCGAATTATCGACATACATATTTGCGATTGTCTCCCCAAGCGCATCTTTGTTGTCAGCGATTTTTTTCTCAGTGTCGGTTATTTGCCTTTGAAGTTTGTCGTATTGTGCCTGAGAAAGGTTGATTTGTGCTTGAATCGCATTTTTCTCGTTTGTCAGGCGATCGAGTTCTACCTGGAGGGTTTGGGCCTGCTTACCTAGCTCATCCGCCCGTGACTGGTACTGGCGTATCTGGTTGTTGATAGCTTGCATCTGATCATCGTAGCTGTCGGCATGAACTCGTTGTGTAATAGACAACGGTGCGGCAAGTATCACCAAGACGGCTGTCGCCACGACAATAGATTTGGTCGCAAGACCTTTGATACTGGGGCGCTGAACTGGTGTGGCGGACCGTTGTTTCATCATGTGTATCGTACCATAAGCATAAGCATATTGTCAATAGAGCTCACTAGAGTTTGAGGTAACGACGAGTTGCAAGTAGCGATGATATTGTGCCTATCAGCGCACCGAGCAAAATCATACCAAGTAATATAAATCCGATATACATCGTCATCATGTCGACCGTTCCCTGCATCGGGACACCATATGACTTGAGCGATTCCGATGAAGAATACATGATAGCGACACCCAGCACTGTCGCAAGCACTGCCGCAATAAAGCCGTAGACGATTGCTTCAACTACAAACGGTCCGCGAATGAAGCTTTTTTCTGCACCAATGAGTTTCATCATCTGTATTTCCTCTTTGCGATTAAAGATAGCCATCCTAATGGTGTTAAAGATGATCAATGACGAAATACTGACGAAAACGACGCTGGCGATGATGCCTAATTTTTGGGCAAATTGAGTCCAGCTCGCTATCGTCTCTGTCGGTGCTCGCCGATCACCCATAAAGGTTGGCTTGCGAATCGGATCAATGTATTTTTTTAGTGTCTCGTTGTCATTCACAAATGATATAAGCTGACTGGTGTTGTTGACATCCTTGAGATTGATACTTAGTTTTGCTGGTATACGATTGCTTGCCTCAGTAAGTGCATTGAGGGTATTTTGGTCAGTTTTGTTGTCAACCGCGAACTGTGCACGGTTTTCCTCGGAACTACTATAGGCGACGCTTTCGACGTTTGCGAGGCTACTCAACTGATCAACAATCGGCTGAGCCTGTTCCTTTGTGGTGTCTGGCTTCAAGAAAATGGAGCGCGGCAAACGACGACCAATGACATCTGTTGTATCAGACAGAATGTTTTGAGCAGCAACGGTGATAAAAATAATGACGAGCGTGATAGTCATCACCGCGGTAGCAGCGATGGTGAGCCAGGCATTACGACTAAAGTTATTGATACCGTAGCGGCACATTCGCACAAAAGTAAGCCACTGCCTGCGGTGCCGTTTCTGACCAGCCAATGCCTTAGCATTCGTACTAGAACGGCTCATTGACGATAACTCCCCTGTGCCTGATCACTGACAATTTTGCCGTGATCGATGGCAATCACTCGCCGCTTCAATTTATTGACAATCTCGACATTATGCGTTGTGAGCAACACGGTCGTCCCGTACTTATTAATCTTTTCGAGCAATCGTACGATGTCCCAGCTGTGACGAGGGTCAAGGTTACCGGTAGGCTCATCGGCAATCAAAATCTTGGGCTGACGTACGACAGCACGCGCAATCGCTACACGCTGCCGCTCGCCACCAGAGAGCTCATGGGGAAAGCTTTTTTCTTTGCCAGTGAGACCAACCAGATCAATGACTTTCGGCACAGTATTACGTATTTCACGGTTTGTCATGCCGGCAATCTCGAGTGCAAAGGCGATGTTTTCAAACACCGTTCGCTGCGGAAGAAGCTTGAAATCCTGAAAGACTACCCCTATTTTGCGTCGCAGCAGCGGGATATGCTTGTCCTTGAGCGTATCATAATCAATGCCACCAACGACAATCTTGCCAGTAGTGGGCTTTTCCTCCCTCGTCAGTAGCTTGAGAAGTGTCGACTTCCCGGCACCACTCGTACCCACAAGAATCACAAACTCATTAGGCTCAATATGCAAGCTAACGCGATTGAGTGCTGGTTTGAGATCTTTGCCGTACGATTTTGTTACCCTATCTAACAGAATCATTACCACTATTGTAACACAATTTTTCCTGGAAAACGAGCGACGGGCGCTGTTGTTTACTGGCTATGATGCAGCCATATGTTGTTGAAGGTAGGCATCAATAAAGCCGTCGAGCTTGCCATCCAACACCGCCTGTGCATCATGTTCTTCATATTTCGTCCGCGTATCCTTGACTAATGTATAGGGATGGAGTACATAATTTCGAATCTGGGTGCCCCAACTCGCCGACTCACCAGCGCGCAGATCCGCTAGAGACTCAGCGTGCTGCTCTAATTGCAGCTGAACTAGCCTCCCTCTCAGTATCTTGAGTGCTGTCTCTTTGTTTTGAAGCTGACTTCGCTCATTTTGGATTGCCACAACAATCCCCGTAGGAAGATGGGTAATCCTCACTGCACTATCCGTCGTGTTGACCGATTGCCCCCCGTGCCCTCCAGCGCGATAGACATCGATTTTGAGATCTTTGTCGTCGACATTGACCTCATCGGGCGTATCAATCTCTGGCATAATCTCGACAAGCGCAAAACTCGTTTGGCGAAGATTGTCGGCATTAAATGGACTCAACCGTACGAGGCGATGAACGCCATGCTCAGACTGCAATTTTCCATAGGCATAGGAACCTGAGATTGTATAGGTTGCTGATTTTATGCCCGCTTCGTCACCAGCGCTACGTTCAATCAGTTCGATCTTCATATCTGCCTTTTCGGCCCAGCGCAAATACATACGCTCGAGCATCTCACACCAATCCTGCGCGTCCGTGCCCCCCGCGCCGGCACTCAACTTCACAATGGCCGTGTATTCGTCATACTTACCAGAGAACAGCAGTTCTTTTCTTCGAGCGTTATATTCATCCTCCAATGTTTGGAGTTGCTGGCGCATCTCAGGCTCCAGCGTTTCGTCCCCTAATTCACATAGCTCAGCTAATTCATCGGCTTGACTAAGCAAGTTTACCCATGGATCAACCTGATTTTTTAATACACTTGCCTGTTTACTCGTACGCTGTGCTGTCTCTGGATCAGACCAAATCGAGCCATCATGGAGCTGTTGCTCCAACGAAAGAAGCTGACCCTTTTTCGCATCAATTTGAAGCAGAGTGAATGCTTCGATGATAGCATCTCTCGTATCAGTAAGACGTTTTTTGAGTGGTTGCATGTGATTCTATTATAATGGAATTATGAAAATCGGTGTATTTGATAGCGGCATTGGCGGTGAGATAGTTGCGAATGACCTAAAAAAGCATTTCCCCGACGCAACCATTACTGCTATAAATGATAGGGCTCACTTGCCCTATGGGACAAAAACTGAAGAACAGGTAATTAACCTTACCGATACCGCAATTCAGCCACTCATCGCAGCAGCATCAGATGTCATTGTTATCGCGTGCAATACTGCCACGACTATCGCTCTTTCATTTCTAAGAAAGAAATACCCCGATCAGTTATTCGTAGGGATTGAGCCAATGATCAAAACTGCGTCAGAACTAACGCGCACAAACGTCGTAGCGGTTTGTGCTACTCCTGCTACCCTAAAAAGTAAGCGCTACAATGAACTCAAGAAGAGCTTTGCTGCTGACATCACGGTTTTAGAACCTGACTGCTCAGACTGGGCCTCTATGATCGAAGCCAACTCGGTTGACATGAGCCGCATATCGTCTGTCATAGCCGACTCACTTGCTAAAAAGGCTGATGTCATCGTCCTTGGGTGCACCCATTACCACTGGATATACGAGCAGATTACGAAGTTATCCCAGGAGCGCGCACATATTATTGAACCTACTCCCTCGATCGCTCGACAAATTACTGCGCTAACTGCAAAACGGCCTCGATAAATTGGTCACCCCGATCCGCATAACTCTTGTACTGGTCAAAGCTGGCACTTGCGGGACTTAAGATAACTGTTGAGCCACTATCCGCGACTGACCTAGCTGCCGCCACTACCTCACGCATACCGCCCTCAATCCTTACAACTGCCACCCCTGCTTGTTCACATAATGTTGCAATCTTGTCTCCGGTTTGACCAATCGCAATCACACGCGCCCCTGCATTCAAACATGCTTCAATGACTGGCGCATAGTCTGCGCCCTTATCCGAACCGCCTAAGATGATGATTCTTTTTCCTTCAAATGAATTGAGCGCCGCCACCGCAGAACCAGGTGTCGTTGCGATACTGTTGTCATAATAATCTACGCCGCCTCTTGTGGCGACATATTTGAGCCTATGTGGTAATCCATGAAAAGAACGGAGGCCCTCAGCTACAAAAGGAGCGACAGACCTGTCAACTGTAAGTGAAGCTGTAATCGCAGCACAAGCGTTTTCTCGGTTGAAATTACCGGCAATGGTTAAACAATCAACGGGGCAGACTAATTGATCTTGAACAAAAAAATTGCTCGATTTTACATATACTCCTTGGTCTTCGGCCGTACCATAGCGAATTTTATTGCTAATAGCTTGTGCTGCAATTTCCTCAGACCAGTGATTATCAGCATAGTAAATCACGACATCGTCTCGATTTTGGTATCGCACAATAGTCGCCTTTGCCTGCACATACTCTTCCATCGATGCATGAACGTCCAAATGATCGGGCTCAATCATCAGTACAACTGCGATGTGCGGACTCTTTTCGAGGTCCCATAGTTGAAAACTGCTTAATTCATACACGACGATGTCCTGCTCAGCAATATCAGGTAATGTCTCAAGGGCAGGTTGGCCAATGTTACCAACAAGGTGTACCGTATGTCCGGCGGCTCTCAATATTGCCGTTATCAAGCTACACGTCGTGCCCTTTCCCTTCGTACCCGTTACCCCGATAATAGGAGCTGGGCATCTCGCGAAAAATTCGTTCGTTGCGGACCAAATGCGCTTAGCCGAAGAAATTTTGTGGGGCGCAAGACCTGCTGTTCGGACCACAAGATCGAATTCAGATAAATCATCGAGTACGTGCGGTCCTAGTCTAGTAGGAACACCGTCTGGTACAGCGCGTGACAAGGTTTCTTGTTCGTCGACCACCACGACATCATCACCTCGCGATAGCCAGTATTTGACACTTTGCTCACCCTCGATCCCATAGCCCGCAATCGCAATTTTCACCATTATTACTCCCCCTTGAGCCGTGAGAACAGGCTGCGACGCACCTCCGTCTCCCCAGGTGACACGGGACCTATTTCGCCATATGTCCATGCGAGAGAATCAATAAACTCGCGAGCCAAGCGAACGATAGTGTCCCTATTGATAGCGTCAATCAACTTAATATTCTCGTCTACGGCAGTGTAGGAGTCGTCAAAGAAATAGTCGCTTGAGTAACACATGAGATCATAGATCGACTGATATGATTTCTGGTAGACACCGTAGGCATATTGCCGGGTCTCGTCCAATTCTTTTTCACTAATATCACCGTCACGCACACGCAGGAGCTCACGCGCGATCAACTTTAGTAGTTTTGGTGCCTGTTCTTTAGTTACTTGCGCCTGGAAACTCCAGTCTGATGTACCGTCAAACTTATCTCCCGCCCCCGAGGAGACGTCATAGCAATAACCCTTATCGCGGGCAACGCCGTAGATACGAGAGTGAAACGTACCGGTCAGAATATGTGTGAGCATGCTCATTGCCCAGCGCTCGGTTTGATCGAGGCGTCGCGGTATCGTCATAGCAAAAATAAACTCAATTGAGTGCTCGTCGTTACGGGTAATTGAGACCGTCTCACCCCTATGGTACACGTGTTGTTCCGGAGCAAGCCATCCGTTCCCCTTTGGTAATTGCCAGCTTTCAAACATGGACTTTAGTTTTGCTCGCTTACCGGACATATCTCCGACGATACAGAAATGAAAATTTGATTGTGTATGGGTTCGCCGCCAATGTTCATCCAGACTACCAAGCGTGACGGCGTCGATCGAGGCAATTTTCTCTTCGTCCAAAGCGATACTATCGCCGAGCGAGCGATTTATATACTGCCAAAGCGTCCGAGGATGGTTACTTAGCTGACCGCTGAGTTCTTCACGAACATTACCCTTTTCGACCTGGAGTGATTCTTCGGTGAGTATTGGCTCAGATATTGAGCACAGTTGCAGTCCAAGTACGCGATCCCACTCCATATCCGCACAGTTTCCCTCATATACCATGTTGGTCTGCCAGGTAGTCGCATTGCTATAGGCACCGTTTTTTGTAAACTCGCGGCTAAATGCCTCGGCAGTCTCAAGCCCCTTACACGTCTTTGCAAGCATATGTTCAAGCAAATGCGCTGTCTGCTGAACATCTGGACCGGCCACATACTCATTACCAGCCCGAAAACACAACTCATAGCAAAAGACACTCGCCCCAGGCACGTGAACAAACAGGCCCCTTGCACCATTCTTTAGTACCACTTCTTCAATCTTGTGCTTAAGTGCCATAGCTCTCCCTTTTAGTGTGGTGTGCGCGAAAATACTGTTTCTAGTTTAGCATTGAGTGAAACAATTTCTTCTTTTTCACCACTACTTACCCCCGCCAAAACCCAGGTATTATGAGCAATAAACTCGCGAGCTGTTGCTAGCATGCGATCAAGCGTGATATTTCTTATAGCGTCGGGGACTTTTTCATAGTCCTTCACTACTTCGTCACCGAAATAACGATTTGAGTAGAAGTTACTGATTTGCGATACTGTCTGAGCTCCCATCTGATGTCGACCGAGTGCATAGGATTTAGCAGCAGCTAATTCCTCGTCAGTAATGCGTCCATCCATGACTGCTTTTACCTCGCGCACTATAATATCGACAAGCCCGTGGGAAGTTTCCAAGTTTACTTGTCCGCCAAAGTCCCAGCTGCTATCGTGAAGTCCTACTGACGTGTCACTAAACATACCGTACGCCAATCCCTTTTTACGAGCTGCACCGTAAATGCGCGAGTGCATGGTGCCCGTCAGTATCTGGTCGAGACAACTCATCGCTTCCGCCTCTTCGTCGGTGAGTGCACGTGGCAAGGTCAGGGACCATCCAAATGTCAGATTTGAGGCTTCTTTTCGTCGAATAAGCGTCGGGTTGCCACTTGTCAATTCATCACGCGGCACTTCGAAACGTTCGCCACGCGGTAACTCCCACTCTTCGAGCATCCGTTGAATCTGCGCTTTTCGTCCATAGAGTTTACCGGCTATCACAAAACGCATGTTGTCGGTGGTGTGCGTGCGCCGATGATGCTCTCTAATGTCTCTCAGCGTTACATTTGAAATGGTCTGCAATCGCTGCCAGTAGGTATAAACGCTCTCGCCAAGCAACTGCTGTATCTTTGGCCACAATACTCGCTCATGGTTATTGAGATATCCCGTTAGCTCACTTTTCACGTTCCCTTTTTCGGCTTCGAGTTCACTCGCATTAAACTTCGGCTGGCAAATCGCGACTTGCTGCAAATTGAGGATCCGATCCCATTCGAAATCAGCACATGTCGCAACATATACCATAGAGAGGTCGCTAGTGAAGGCGTTGTGGTAGGCACCGTTTTTTGTAAACTCTGCCTCATAGGCATGCTCACTCTTAAATGCAGCATTTGCCCCAAACGCCATGTGTTCCATGATGTGCGCCGTCTCGTAGATGTCTTTATTTTTTACATAGCGATTACCGGCTCGAAACTGAAACTGAAAACTCATCACCGTTGCTCCGGGGACATCAATAAGCAACCCTCGTGCCCCATTTTTTAGACGTATCTCTGTGGTGGTATGTTTCATAGCTTAACGATGCTTTTTACGATTTTGTCGTTGGATTTTCTTCTTCTTCCGTGCAAGGTTACGCTGATGATTTACCTCTGTATTTCGCGGCGCTTTCTTGATATTGCCCTCAAAATCATGGTCTCGGTTTTCTTCCCCACCGGTAATTTCATTGACACCGTGCTCGACCGCTGTTTCGGCGAGCTTTGTTAGCTCTGTATCGTGCTCATCGTCCGTGGCCTCGCGTGTAATCGCATCGGTTTTGCGGACATGATACAGTGCCCGCAGCACCTCCTCACGGAGTGTTGCCTGCAAACTATCAAACAATTTTTGAGACTCACTTCGATACTCCACCAAGGGATCGCGCTGACCCACGCTACGCCAGTGAATACCCTCGCGCAAATGCTGCATATTCTCTAGATGCTGCATCCATAGGGTGTCAAGAACCTGCAAATACACTTCACGCTCAACACCGCGCAACAGCTCCTCGCCCAACTCCTTTTCCTTCGTATGATAGAGTTTTTGTGCTGCTTCAAGTGCGCGCTCGCGACGAAGTTTATCTTTTTTCTCGTCGCCAATTTTTTTGATCAGGGAGCGTTCCAGTGGAATAACTGTCTCAAATTCATCGACAAACTTACTGTTATTTTTTGCAGGAACAGCAGTCAGTTCAGCAACCTTTTCGTTCAACAAACGTTGAATTTCAGGCTGGATATTGCCCCCGTCAAGAATCTTTCGCCGCATCGTATAGACAACCCGACGATGCCGGTTGATGACATTGTCGTACTGCACAACATTTTTTCGCGTATCGAAGTTATAGCCTTCGACTCGTTTTTGTGCAGCTTCGAGCGTCTTGCTAACGGCTCGGTTTTGGATTGCCATATCTTCGTCGACACCAAGTCTATCCATCAACGCAGCAATGCGCTCTCCCTGAAAGATTCGCATCAAGTCGTCTTCGGTCGAGACATAAAACTGCGTATCTCCAGGGTCACCCTGGCGGCCACCACGACCGCGCAACTGGTTATCAATACGACGAGATTCGTGGCGCTCGCTACCAATAACGACGAGACCTCCAAGTTCTCGAACGCCTTTACCGAGTTTGATGTCAGTACCACGACCAGCGATGTTTGTCGCAAGCGTGATAGCACCTTTCTGACCAGCTTGCTCAATGATAGCTGCTTCTCGTTCATTATTTTTGGCGTTAAGAATCTCGTACTTGATTCCCTCTTTATCAAGCCATTCAGCGATCAGCTCATTTTTTGCAATTGAACCCGAGCCCACCAGCACAGGACGACCTTTTTTGTGGTACCCCTTTATGGCTTCAGCGACTGCTTTTAGCTTGGCTTTCTCGGTCTTGTAGATCAAATCTTGATGATCCTTGCGAGTAATCGGCTTGTTTGGTGGTACCACCACGACATCGAGACTATAGATTTGCTGGAACTCCTCAGCCTCAGTAAATGCAGTACCGGTCATGCCAGAGAGCTTTTTGTATAGGCGAAAGTAATTCTGGAATGAGATGGTAGCAAGCGTCATGCTCTCTTGCAGCACCGGCACACCTTCCTTTGCCTCAATCGCCTGATGGAGGCCTTCGTTGTAGCGGTTGCCTTGTTTGAGTCGTCCTGTGTGCTCGTCTACGATGATAACTTCACCTGCGGTTGTCACCACGTAGTCTTTATCGCGATGAAAGAGCGTCTGAGCACGGAGTGCTTGATCCATATGGTACACACTGCGCACGTAGTCGGGCGTATAGAGATTTTTTATGCCAAGCATTTTTTGTACTTTTTCAACGCCCACGTCTGTCAGAGCAACGCTCCTGCGCTTCTCGTCCAACACATAGTCGTCTGGTACTAATTTGGCGGCAACTTTTGCAAATTGATAGTACGCGTCAGGATTTTCTGCAGCTGGCGCACTAATAATGAGTGGTGTTCGCGCTTCATCAATCAAAATCGAATCTACTTCGTCAACGATCGCAAAGTTCAGGTCACGCTGTCTGACAAGATCAACTTCATTCACCATGTTGTCACGCAAATAGTCAAACCCAAACTCGTTATTGGTACCGTATGTGATATCCGCCTGATATGATTCTTTGCGCGTGCACGGTCGCAACTTACGCATCCGAGGATCGGTGTGTAATTCGTTGTTATAGGAACTATCGTATATAAAAGATGCCTCGTTGATGATAACACCCGTTGTAATACCAAGTGCCTCATAGATCGCACCCATCCAACCAGCATCACGCTGCGCGAGATAATCATTGACCGTGACAATATGGACACCTTTACCTTCTAGCGCGTTGAGATAGGCAGCAAGTGTCGACATAAGAGTCTTACCCTCACCCGTTTTGAGCTCAGCCACATTTCCTTCGTGCAATACCATCGAGCCTATCAGCTGCACATCATAGTGGCGTTCACCAATAACACGCGTCGCCATTTCTCGCACTACTGCAAACGCATCGGGCAAAATCGTATCCAGTGTAACGCCCTTTTTGTGGAGGCGTTTTTTGAGAATGACTGTCTGGTCGCTCAGTTGCTTTTTGGACATTTTTTGATACTTCGGCGCGAGTGCGTTGATTTCGTCAACCTTCTTTGATAGACGTTTCAAAATCCGCTTTTGCGGATCACCGAAGATTTTTGACAATGCTTTTTGTTGATTTACCATATCAAAACCTTGCTACCTCTCTATCTCAACTTTCATACTGAATAAACTATCCTCTTAATTATACGCGCTGAAGCGCCAAGATAAAAGAGTATCGCGTACTATTTTAAGGGATAGTTACTGTTCGCGCGCATAGCTTCGCTTGAAGCGATCGAGTAGCTTGCGTCTGCCAACATGCGGCACGGTCTCTTGCTTGTATTTACGCAGCTGCGATGCAAGCTTAGCTTCAACAATATCAATGGCAGCTAGTATGTTCATTGTTGAATCTTTTGCTGTCAACCGACGATCTGGAACAGTGAGGATAACCTCAACCTCATACTTGTTACCTTTGTCTCGATTGACCTCAGCCAATTTTACGTCAGCATGCATGCTCTTGCGCGCGTGCCGCGGAGCAAGTCGCTCGAGGCTGCCAATTTTTTTTAACACATATTTTTTTGTGGATTCGTCGACTGTGTATGAGCCGACTCCGGTTATTTCGACGTTTGTGATCACGATAGACCCCTTTCTCGTTAACCGCTAGTACCTTTATTATACGCCTTTTTTGTCATGAGTATCAACGCCTACAGCCTCGTGAATATTCCCAAATCCATCACGTTTCAGATAACTCTCAAGTCCAGCGTTGATCTCACCGATAAGTTGTGGACCTTCAAATATCATACCGGTGATAAGCGCCACCAGGCTCGCACCGGCCCGTATCTTTTTATACGCGTCATGTGCCGAAAAAATCCCTCCTACACCGATGATGACAAACCTATCCGAGAATTCACGGTATGTCTGCCGAATGAGTTCGGTTGAGATTTGACGCGTTGGTTTGCCGCTCAAGCTACCCTGAATTTCATCTGGCAATGGTTCACTCAGGTGAGCTGCACTACGATCTTTTAGGAGATTCCCGATTGTTACACCCTGTATATTGTGCTCGGAAGCTACCTGTAGTAGCTCACGAAACTCGAGCCATGGCTTGTCTATCGGCATTTTAAGAAAAACTGGACTATGAAGCTTGAGACTATCAATCGCTGCAAGCAGTTTCTCAAGTCGCTCGGGATCAGTAAACGGCTCGCCACCAAATGCATTGGGACAACTGATGTTGATCTCGTATAGTTGGCAGTGGTTTTGTATGTTAAGTAGTCTTAAGCTCTCGCAATAATCGGTGATGCCCTGCTCGTCTAACGCTGTTTCTTTGGAATTAGTCTTAGCTACCGACACGGCAAGCGGCATTGAAGTAAATAAAGATGCAGGATATGTAGCGAGATGCTGCAGAATCGCCACTATGCCATCGCTGGGTAATCCAGCATGAACAACAAGGGATTTTGACTGAGGAAGTCGATAAAACCATGGTTTCGGATTACCCCTGCAGGGTTGTGCCGTCACCGACCCGCCCGTCATCCATCCAAACCCAACATTTTTTATGGTGGGTGCCATCTCAATATCTTTGTCAAACCCAGCGGCAAGTCCAACGGGGTTTTTGAAATGTAAGCCCAGTATAGTTTGCTCGAGACACGGCGCCTGATATGCCCATAGTTTTGGTAAACGTTTTACCGCCGGTATACGCTGGGTATGTTTGGCGACTTTTATCAGGTGTTTATGCACATTGTCAGGGTGTTGCTTGAACAGAACCGGCTTGATAGCGTGTTTGTAGACTTGTTTTGTCGTCCGTCGCACGACACGTTTTATCACGATTATAGTACCTCGCGACCACCAAGATATGGACGCAAAACTTCTGGTACTCTGAGGGTTCCATCTTCGTTTTGGTAATTTTCAAGTACGGCGACAAGCGATCGAGCCAGGCTAACTGCAGTACCATTGAGGGTGTGCAGCACCTCAATTGATCCATCTGGGCGACGAACCCGAATATTGAGATTGCGTGCCTGAAAATCAGTACAGTTGCTACAGCTCGTTAGTTCACGATATTTCCCATCAACTGGGGACCAGTATTCGATATCATACTTTTTGGCAGCTGGCGCGCCCAAATCACCCGCAGCGATATTGATAACATGATATGGGATACCCATTTCCTGCCATAGTTCTTCCTCGATTGCCAAAATCTTCTCGTGTACCTCGGCACTCTGTTCTGGTGTCGTGTACGCATACATCTCAAGTTTATTAAACTGGTGCACGCGAAATAGTCCACGAGTATGCTTACCCGCGGCACCCGCTTCTTTGCGATAACAGGGGCTATAACCCGCATACAGGAGAGGTAACCTTGCTTCATCGATAACTTCGTCGGCATGGTAGCCGGTGAGTGAAATTTCAGCTGTAGCGATGAGCGATAAATCTTCACCTTCGATACTATACTCGTCAGATTGGTCACTAGTACGTGGCGCAAAACCAGTACCTGTCATTGTACGCTGGTTCACCATATGCGGTACGGTCATTAGCGTAAAGCCTTTTTCGGTAACCTTTTGTAGGGCAAATTGAACAATGGCGTTTTCGAGCAGTGCTAAGTCCCCTTTTACGAAGTAGAACTTCGCACCGGCGACTTTAGTTCCCCTCTCAAAATCAACCCAATCACGCGCAAGCGCAAAGTCAAGATGATCCTTTGCACCCGTTTTTTGCTCACCAACTTTTTTTATTTCAACCGAATCTTCCTCACAACCGAGCGGTACATCATCGAGAGTAATATTTGGCACTGCCCATAGCAGATCTTGATATGCCTCACTTACAACCCGTAGGTGATCTTCTATTCCTGCAAGCTCAGTCTTAATTCTTTTACCTTCTTCGACAAGTTCAGCAGCTGGCTTCCCACCCTTCATTTGTGCGGCAATTTCGTTACGACGTGTCCGTAGCTCATCAGCTTTTTGCTGAAGTTCACGACGCGATTCATCGGCATGCAAAAGCTCCTGAATATTTACTGTATAGCCTTTTTGCGCCGCGGCCGTCTGAACGCGGTCGGGATTCTCCCTGATGAATCGAATATCTAACATACGGTACAGTATACTCGGTTTGAGGTTGGCCGTCTATTTTGTGTGCACGCGTGTGTCACCAGCGGCACGCATAGCCAATTGTCGCGCAACATCGGCAGCGGTACGGCGGCGATAAAATGCACCGGACTCTACCACTGCCGTAACGAGCGATTGTCTCTCATCGGCACCCATCGACTGCCATTTTGGTATCCATAGTGTAGGGTACTTCAACCTTCGCTCGTCAAGCGGCACGCCATCAAATGCATCAAAATCAGTTGCAAGGCCGATTTGATCCCAAAAACCTGTTCTTTTTAGCTTGTCTTCCATTTTGCGATAATCATATACCGGGTATAACCCGACAAAGCCTCTATTCTCACCCACACGGTAAGGTTTTGCGATACGAAGCATCTCGCTAATTGCCTTTGTTTGCTGTTCTGGGCTCAAGTGCTGTATCAAAAAGGCCGAGATAACTGCGTCTACCGACCCATCCTCAATAGGCATACTTTCCGCGCTTGCAGCCAGCCAGTCACCCCCCCTTGGGGCTACACGGTCATAATCTCTATCAACACGAATGACTCGCTGACCACTTATGACACGAGATGCGGCGTATTCGCTATCACCCGCCGCGACATCAACAACCGTTTCGACACCACGAGAGTGTACGACACGACCAAAAGCTGCAGCATAGAGATAGGGAGAGTGGTGTGTGCGTTCGACAAGACGTTTTTCATTTTTGTATTTTTCGAGTGACATTACCAGAATAGATTAGCATAATTAGTATGAAAAATCGAGTTCTCTACTCTGTACGTAGCGCTTCGATCGGATCAAGCCGAGCCGCTTTGCGAGCCGGGAACCAGCCGGCGACCACGGCAACGAGGATGAGCGCAAGCAGCAATGAGGCTATTTGCCACCACACATAGATGAGGAGATAGTTGCCATCACCCAATGACAGTGTTTTTGTGATCCATGGATTGAGCGCCGTACCGACAACAAAGGCGATTCCCGCACCAATTAACCCACCGATAAAGCCAATCCATGCCGCTTCGTAGCGAAACAACTTTGCAATACCGCGACGGCTCATACCGAGCGCTTTCATCAGCCCAATCTGGCTAGTGCGCTCAAGCACACTAATATACTGCGTGTTGATAATCCCAAATACGCTTGCAATCAACGCTAAAATACCAAACCCAGTAACAATTCCCTGTAGTATATCGACGATCGTAAAGATGATGCCAGATAGATCTTTTGCTGTCAAGGCATGCATCCCCTTATCGAGAATTGACTGCTTAACTGTCTCGGGGCTGGTTGCCTTATCGACAATTACTGTTGCAGAGATGTATTGCCTATACTGCGACGTGCCCGCCGTAAGGTAATCTGCCAACTCAGCTGCCTTTGTATCAGATATAAACAGTGCCGCCGTTGCCGAAAATGAGGTGCTTGATTTTGCACTCACGGCACGAACACGGAGCTGTATGTCTTTGGTCTCTACTTGTACGAGACTCTGAACTGCCGCTGTTCCTCCCTGTAAAAATGCCTGCTGGAGTTCTGCTTGGCTGGGCTGTTTGCCAGTCTTAACCAAATGAAGCGTTACTGTTTTGCCCACGAGATCCGCGGGTTTCATGTCGAGCGAGTCTGCATACGACTCTGGCATAACAACCTCGTCTACGCCGATTTGATCACCGAGTTTTGGTAGTGTCCCGCTTGCGATCGATGCAAGTACGGTGGGGTCGTAGGTTGTCACGTCGCTGACATATTTTTTATCCTTGCCTTCGAATGTTACATACTGCGTGCTAATGAGATAGGTTGGCGCAACTTTACTCACCCCCTTTATTTCACTGATAGTTTTGATATCGTCAGCACTCAACGTTTTGATGGTGATGCCATTGTACTGTGCGGCGCTATCGCTATATTCTTTTAGGCCCGAGCCCGCTGGACCATTCTCGCGTATTTTTTCTTTTGTGACATACACCGATTGCGGATCAACATTGCTCTTGATCAGTTTGTCGGCATATTGGCGAGCACCTTCGCCGACTGCGAGACTTGCTGTCAACGTGAATGCACCGACGGCAATAGCAAGGCTCGTCAGGAGCGTACGTGCTTTTGCTTGGCGCAAATTACGACCAGCGCGCTTCATGATATCGATACGTTTCATCGTTTTGCCTCCTCGATAGACTGAACTTTTCCATCTTTGATCATAATCTGTATCTGACACTTCCGTGCAATATCATGATCATGCGTGACGATTACCAGGGTTGCTTTATGTTTTTTGTTGTAATCAAAGAGCAGCTTTTCTATCTGTGCTCCCGTCGTGCTGTCCAGATTACCCGTTGGTTCATCGGCGAAAAGTACGGTCGGCTCCCCAACAATTGCTCGTGCAATGGCAAGACGCTGCTTTTGACCACCAGACAGATCGCGTGCACGCGACTTGACCTTATCATCAAGACCCACAGCCTTAAGCGCCGCGAGTATTTTTGCACGACGATTGCGCAGTGGAACTTTTGCAATCTCGAGTGGCAAGCTTACATTGTTGTAGCAACTCTCATTTCCTTGCACAAAAAAGCTCTGGAATATAAACGCCATCTTTTCAGATCGAAATGCATCGACTGCTTTTGCTTTAAGTGTCAGGATATTGTCGCCATCGATGATAACTTCTCCCACTTCTGGTCGGTCGAGCCCGCTCATTGCATGCATCAGCGTGCTCTTCCCACTCCCGCTTTTTCCGACAATCGCAACAGTTGCGCCGTCGGGAATAACAAAGCTTACATCATCAAGCGCCGTAAACGTGTTTTTCTTTTTGCCGTATGTCTTTGTGACAGATTTTAGTTCAATCATTAATTCTCCTCCCGAACGGTTATCAATGGCTTTATAATTTTACATTTGGATAGAGGCTTTTTGTTACCTCATCAATATCACTTCTGAGCTGCGGGAACGGCACGCCCTCGCGTGCGGTCACGCCCTCGAACATCCAAAATACCCGCTCGCTATAGCCGAGTCCACACGCCGGTGGCATACCGTATTCGAGCATCTCAACAAAGTCGATATCAAGCATCATGGCTTCATCATCTCCACCATCACGCATTTGCTGCTGCTCTATAAACCGATTGTATTGGTCGATCGGATCGTTGAGCTCGCTAAACCCGTTGCACAGCTCACTCCCCACGATGACGGCCTGAAACCGTTGCACGACATCGGGGTTATCGACACTACTTTTTGCAAGCGGCGAAATAAATTTGGGCGTGTTAACGAGCCACACTGGACCAACGACATCTTTGCGAATGTGTTTCCACAGCTTATCGATGCCACGCGGGATACTATCAGTTTTTTCGACTTCTAGTTTATTCTCGGCTAATTTCGTGCTCACTTCTTCAATGCTCGTGTTGTGCACATCGATCCCATAGTGATCTCGAATGACCGTGGCGTAGTCCCATACTTCCCACTCTTTACCCATGTCAACCTGTTTGCCCTGAATATCAAATTGCAACGTGCCAAAGGTTTCTGACAAAACATAGCGATACATCTCTTCCATGAACTTCATGCCGTCCTGCCAGTTGGCATACGCCCAGTACCATTCCATCGCAATGTGCTCGGGCAGATGCTCATCAGTATAATTCTCGTTGCGGAAGCGCGGCCCAACATCATACACTTTTTCGAACCCAGCTCCGAGGAGCCGCTTGAGCGGAAGTTCGTGACTAATCCGTAAGTAGAAATCCTGATCAAGCGCATCCATGTGAGTCACAAACGGCGTTGCATCAGCTCCACCCGTCGTATGCTCGAGGACTGGAACATTTACCTCATAGAATCCATGATCATCGAGGAACTTACGTGTCGCCTGCCAAAACTTACTTCGGCGAACAAATCGTTCACGGACGTCGCGGTTGACGTTCATGTCGACGTAGCGACGACGAAAACGCTCTTCTTTGTCACGAAACCCCTCTTGCTCAGTTGGCATCGGTCGCAGTGATTTCGTGAGAAGACGAAATTTCCGTACATCGACACTCACTTCACCCGTCTGTGTGCGGATAACGACTCCTTCTGCTTCGACGAAATCACCTGGATCTAGCAGGTTTAACTCATCCATGCCCAGCTGCGATAGTGGTGCATTGAGTGGTTCGATAGTATCTGCTTTGAGAAATAGCTGCACCTGGCCGCTCATATCACGCAGCACGAGAAAGGCCAGTTTGCCAAATTTGCGTGTTCCGATCAAACGACCAACGACCTTGACCGTCTGGCCTTCGAGCGACTCAAACTGTTCTGCTACCTCGCGGCATGTATGAGTGCGCGCCGACTCAGCAGGATAGGCGTTGACTCCTAGCTTTTTTAGATCATCTAATTTTCGTAGGCGCTCATCGCGCAATTCCTTCAATGTCGCCATCAAGTAGTCCCACTAGTTAATTACTAGGTACAGTATATCAGACTGTAGTCTCTGGTTATAGTGGGTTGCCGTACTCGTCGACCGTTGGAGTAAATACCTTACCATCAAACAGTGCTTCATGGCCATCAAAGGTATGAATTGGCACAAATTCGGTCTTAAACGGTGCATCACCTTCACGGTAATAGACAATTCCTAAGCCCTGCTGCCAGTTTGGTAAGCTTTCGGTGTGAAGATTATCCATAGTGCGTCCCATATTGCCAGCCGGCACCGCTCCACGAATGTCTGCCAACGTACCAAATGATTCGGCTTGAACAGTTCGTGGTGTTCCGTCGGGTAGGTATATCGTCTTGGTGGCCTTTTCAGCTCGATGCGTATGGCCGCTAATGACAGACATCGAGGGATGCGCCGTGTTATGCAGTATGCCGTGCACAGTACTCCCCTTTACGTTTGATTGGCTGCCATGAATTACCATGAGTCGGTCATTGATGCGGTACCAGTTATTGGGATAGCCCTCGATGTAATCGATACCAAGCTTCCCTAAACTGAATACATTTGCCAAAGATAGGGCCAACTCACCTGGGGAACCATCCGGGTTGACAACTCGCTCACCGACAAGGTGAGGTGCCTTATCTTCCACATACACACGGCGACGCTTCTCGTGATTTCCCTCGAGCCATACACTTTTTGCATTTGGCGCATCAGCGCGCATTGCACCAGCAGTAACTTCCCGCTGGAAGTCCGCATTTGTTTTTTGAGTAGTATTCCAGGTCGCAGGATCATCATCATGTTTGCCGAAATGGGGGTAGTCGAGCGCATCGCCAACATGAACAACGAGGTCGAGTTCGGTGCCAATGCAGCGGATTACCTGACGCGCAACGTTGAGGGCACGAGGATCATGAATGGGCACATAAATGCCGTCTACATAGCGATAACCAAACTGAGTATCAGGAAGGATAACACCAATCTTATCCCTTTTGCCGGTGCGGTAGCTACTAGTGCGAACGGGACTAATGCGTGGTGACGGGGGCGTTGTATAGTGAGCGTAGGTTTCGAGTAGCTCACGCTCAGCATCACCTTTAGCGGGACGAGTTGATTTTGCCCAGCCGCTCGTGGCCTTGTAGGTTGTACCAACAACATTACCATCGTCATCTTTCGTCTCGACAGGTTTGAGGTGAACAGAATAGTTTACTCTGCTCGGATCAACTCCTGCAGCCCTCAAGAACTCCTGTGCAGTGTCGACGACAGGCTGCGGTGCTTGTTCGGCGCCCGCGACAAACTCAGTTGCCACATTACCGTCATCATGCAAAACTTCCTGTGTCTTGCCTATTCTTTCTGCCATATTTCTCCCCTATTTTAAAAAGATTGACAAGATGCTTGCCCTCACGCCCACAGCTTTGTCTACCCTCGTTTGTAATTTTGCTGAGCCGCCTCCCAAAAAGCGAACTTACCTTCATAGTACCAACCTTATTACGCTAGCGCTAGTGTTTTTTGTATGTAAAATAAACAATATCCCACTATATGTGGAATATTGTATACTGAAAGGACATCGCTTATGCTATCGAGACGATGGTGTAGGTAGTATCACCCTTTGGTGTAGTGATGGTGGCCTTGTCGCCAACGACCTTACCAAGCAATGCAACACCGATGGGCGACTCGTTGCTAATTTTGCCGCTCAGCGGATCTGCTTCAACAGGACCGACCAGGGTATAGCTAAACTTTTTTGCCCCCGTCTTGAGCTCAACGGTGCTCCCCAACTGAATCTTGCTGGACTTCCGGGACTTGATCTCTTCGGCGTTCATGAGAATATCTTCGATCTCCGCAACACGCGTTTCGACAAGACCTTGCTCTTCACGCGCGCTATCATACTCTGCATTTTCACTTAAATCACCGTAGTCACGCGCTTCGGCAATCTTCGCCGCAATATCACCACGACGACTCTTAAGTTCAGCGAGTTCTGCCTCGAGTTCTTTGCGGCCAGCTTCTGTAATCTGATATGCTTTTTTCATACTTGTAATACCTCTAATTTCGAGCCCCGTGGAAGGACCTAATCCTCTTGATTAGCGTTGTTACCCCTCCGTAAGACGATCTCGAATTACCTAAGTCTAGCAAGTAATTCGTCACGCGTCAATAGTTCGGTTTCACCGGTTTTTCTCGAGGTAAATTCGTATTTTTCATCGGATATTAGTCGATCACTGACGGTAACACGATACGGGATACCCATCAATTCGCTATCGGCAAATTTAGCACCTGGACGTTCATCGCGATCATCATACATTACCTCTATACCCTGGGACATCAGCTCATCATAAAGACTATTGGCATGCCGCAGTGACTGCTGCTGGCCGATCTGCACAAGATAGACAAGTGCGGGAGCGACCGACGTTGGCCAAACAATCCCTTTATCGTCTGCAAACTTCTCAACAATTACACCCATCGCGCGTGTGATGCCAATACCGTATGAAGCCAGGTAGACAGGATGCTGTTCACCGTCTTCGCCGGTAAAGTATAGTTTCATCTTTTCGGCTTTTTCGGTGCCAAATTTGAAAATATTGCCTGATTCGGCGCTCACCACTGGCACAAGAGATTCCTTATCAATTCCTAGCTCCCTCGTGGCATCATCCAGCACCTCCTCGTTGACCGCCACGGTATGACTTTCATTCACGAAGAGGGTGTCCTCGCCCGCTTCACAAATCGTCTGAAACTCATGGCTAAACGTTGTAAATGCACCACCACTTGCAAAGGTAATAAAGGTGTCCTCGCCTATCCCTAGCCGCTCATAGACCCGCTTATATGCCGCAATAGCACGCTCGTAGTACGCATCACAGTCCGCTTCAGTGGCATGGAGAGAGTACATGTCCTTCATGATAAATTCCCGTCCGCGCATAATACCGCTCTTGGCACGCAATTCGTTTCGTAACTTGGTCTGTATCTGATACACCGACACGGGTAGGTCTTTGTAGCTCTTGATGTACTGACGCATCATCTCGAGGATTGCTTCTTCGTGTGACCAGCCAAACCCTACTTCTGTACCATCCTGAAGCGCTGACTTAAACCACACATCAACCTTTTTGTCATCCCATCGGTCGGTTACTTCCCAGGTCTCTTTTCGCTGCAGGCTGCTCATGATGATCTCTTGGCTACCGATAGCATTCATCTCCTCACGTACAACTTGCTTGATATTCTCGAGTACTTTAATACCAAGCGGTGTGTAGGCATAGACGCCCGCCATTACCTTATACACATAGCCGGCGCGAATGAGTAATTGAGCATTTCGCGACACCTCATCTGCGGGCACGTCCTTAAGAGTCCGAGTAAAATTATGCGACAATCTCATATGTGGCTTTCATTGTACTAGCTTCGTGCCAATTTTGCCAGCGAGGGCATCCTGGATTGAATTCGGAGAGGCTGCGTGAGCGATCACTACCTCTATACCGACCTCAAGTGCAATACGCGCCGCCTGGACCTTGCTCAATGCACCACCTTTTCCCACTGGTGAGCCCGCAGTCGTAAGATGTTTGCCTACGTCTTCTACCGAAATCTCCGGGATACGCTGCTCGCTCATGGTGCCAAAATCGCTTCGAATACCGTCCTGGTCTGTCAGCAATATGAGATGCTGCGCACCAATCGCAACTGCAACCTCGGCCGCCAACTGATCGTTGTCGCCAAAGCTGATTTCGTCATTACTCACCGCATCATTTTCATTGAGAATTGGTATGGCTCCATACTCCCATAGTTGCCCTACACTCTGACGAAAGCTATCTGACGACGCCTGACGCTCAAGGTCAGCACGCGTCACCAGCACTTGGCCTATTGCCAGAGGGTCAAATGCCTCACGCCATCTCCTCAGTAAGCCCACCTGCCCCATCATCGAAAGTGCCTGGAGCTTTGCTATCTCTGTTGGGCGCATACCAATACCAGCCTGCACGACGCCAAAACCGATTGCTCCCGAAGTGACCAAGACAATTCTATACCGTTCCCTTAGTGAGATTATGCTATTTGCAATCACCTCAAAGGTACCCATCGGCGCTTCATGTCGAGACAATAAAGTGCTTGTACCGACTTTTACTACCAAGATTGGCGCCATTAGTGGTTAGCGACCCATCATCATTACAAATACAAGATAAAACGCAACAGCGTTTTTCATCATATGGATGACAACACCCGGCCATATAGTACCGGTTTTTTCACGCAGAAGAGCAGCCACAACTCCCAGGATAAAAACATCAACGGCAAGATTCCATTGGCCATGAACAAACCCAAATACCGCGCTAACGAATAGTACCGAGAGCCATACGGGTGCATGCAACTTTCTGAGGCGACCATATAAAAAGCCGCGAAATAGCAGCTCTTCTACTACTGGTGCAACAATAACCAAGACAGTGAACGCTAGCATTCGTTCCCACCCAAACACGACCGTAAAGCCGACATCTTGTGCCTCAGTCACGTTAAATGTTGGCACTAGCGCCACAATGATATTGAGAGCTAGTTGCGCCAATGCGACATACGCCACCATCCCGATGAGTCCCCAACCAAGATCTGTCCATCGAAGTGAGCGTGCAATGCCAAACTCTTGCTTTGAGATAGCCATACGCCATCCGTAAAGAGGTATTCCGACTGCTATGAGCATCGACAACGCGTATGCCACAAGGTACTCAAACAATACGTAGCTTGGTGTATGGAGACCAGAGATCCACCCCGCTCGCATCAGCATGTGGAATAGCTCTGACGTCAAAAATGCCCCCATGACAAGACTGGCAATTATCCATAGACACCATGCAATCCAGACAACAATACTGGGAATCTTTTGTCTTTTTTTGTCACTCACCCACGAAGTTTCCCAATATCAGCAATTGTCACCAGAACAACAAGTGCCATCAGCACCATAAACCCGATACCGTGGATCTTTTCCTCGATCTCTTGGGTCAAAACTTTTTTGCGCAGACGATAGAGCCACGTGACAAACCATCTACCACCGTCAAGCGCAGGAATCGGTAATATGTTCATAACCGCAAGTGTCAACGATATAATCGCACTCAGTAGCACAAGATGGACGAAGCCTGCTTTCTCCGCCGCAGGAAATATCACCCCATAAATACCGACCGGGCCGGCAACCCCATCACCGATTGATGAAAGTGTCTGGCTCGCGTCCTGACGTGTTTTTTCGTCTGGGCTAAGTTGTAGAGCTATGTTTGTTACGGCCTTTACTAACAGATCACCTACACCTTGCAGTGTCACCCAGCTTAACTGGGCCGTTAAGCCAACCCCAACTACTGGCGCAGACCAGGTCGAACGAACGAGCTCCTGCTGCGCCGAGGTGACACCGAGGTAGCCTTTTTTGTCTGCATTGTCTGCGCGTAGTGTTGCACTGGTGGTGTATTCGGTGCCTCCACGAGAATACACGACTGAAACTTTCTCGCCCTTATGCTGTTCGGCAAGGGTGGCAAGCGCGCTCTTTTGCTCAAGCGGCGCATCAGCAAATCGCAAAATCTTGTCGCCTGAACGTAACCCCGCCTTCTCAGCGGGAGATTCTTTACCGACAGATACAATCTCAACAGGTTGGTTTAGTACCGTTGTATCGGCCGGAATGCTAAACTGATTGGGGATAATTTTTGGGATACCGATCGCAGCCAGGATAGTAAACAGAACGACGGCAACCGCCCAGTTCATTGCAACACCCGCAAGCAGTATATTGGTCTTTTGCCAAAAAGAGGCGGCACCATAATCACCTTTTTTCTTGTCACTATCGTGTTCGCCTTGGAGTTTAACAAATCCACCGAGTGGCAAGAGATTTATACTAAACAGCACATTGTTGCCAAGCGGACTTTTCTTAACCTTACGTCCCCAGATCTTTGGGGGAAAACCAATCCCAAACTCTTCGACGATGACACCATTTCGGCGCGCTACCAACGCATGTCCTAACTCATGAACCACTACCAAAAACGTAATAATAAGCAGGCCCACGATAATACCGATCACTGTCTCCATATCAATCCCCTCCTATGATCCATGCCGTCGTTCGCGGCGTTCGTATTCCTTTAGTATACTGCTAACGTCTTTTGTTGTCATGTCCGGCCAGTGCTTTTTGAGAAATAACAGCTCACTATAAGTCGAGCGCCATAACATATAGCCACTGAGCCGCTGTTCACCGCTTGTTCGAACTATTAAATCACATGCCGGTACGTCTGGTGTATACAGAAATTTCTCGATGACGTCCGGTGTAATGACTTGGTCGCCGACGTGGTCTCGCATCGCTTCAAATGCATCAGCAAGTTCCTGATGTCCACCGTAATTGAGACAGATGATGGCTTGCCCGCCAGTCAAATGCTTCGTTTGTTGTTCAGCCTCCTCAATAGCTCGCAAGACCCCCTTCGTCAGCCGTTTTTTTGATCCCGCTATCCTAAGTCGAATATTATTTTCGATAAAGATATGTAGATCATCGGTCAGCACTCGCACAATAAGCTTCATTAAGAAGTTAACCTCGATGGGGCTTCGTTGCCAGTTTTCGGTACTAAATATATACGCGCTCACATACGGGACACCTCGTTTGATGGTGTCGATAATAATAGTTTTTACAACCTCATAGCCAGCAGCGTGACCCTCCGAGGCAGAAAGGCCGCGTTGCTTGGCCCAGCGTCGATTACCATCAACGATATAGCCTATATGAGTAGGAAGGGAGCTCGGCATATTAGATTGTAAGGATTTCCTTTTCCTTCGTTTTGCATGCCTCGTCAATTTTTTGCTGATAAACACTCATCAATCTGTCAAACTCTTTCTCAACACGCTTCAGGTCGTCCTCGGAAAGCTCCTTGGCATCCTTTTTTTGGCGAGCATCCTTGATGCCATCCTGACGAATCGTACGCAGACCAATTCTCGCCTCTTCGCTTTTTTCACCCGCTTGCTTGACGAGCAGCTTGCGGCGCTCCTCGGTCAGTGCTGGTACGGGGACGCGTACGACACGACCATCATCACTCGGATTGAGCCCTAGACCTTGATCGTTCCTGATCGCGGTCGCAATATGTTGGAGATTTGCAGGATCAAATGGCGTAATCTGCAACAATTGCGCCTCGGGGGCGGTAACATTTGCTACTTGGTTGAGGGGCACTTCGACACCATAGGCCATTACCTTTATGCCGTCGAGCATACCAGGATGAGCTCGACCGGTACGGATCTTGCTTAATTCATCTGTAAAATGCTCGAAAGCACCTTCCATCTTTAGCTCATAGATATCTGTATCAAACATTGCTTCCTCTCAAGTTATACTTCACTTATTATAGCAAATGCTTAGTTGATCTGCGCTATGCCGAGTAAACTAGCGCGACGATCGTAACCACTTTTCAGACGAAACGCCCGCCGAAAGTCACTTGCGCCCTCCACTTCCTGGTAGGCGTTTGCATCAAAAATCAACCAAACATCGAGCGGATAGTGTGGTCGATCCGCAACGCGTGGCATAACGGTGTGATACAGTTTGAAAAAAGCGTCTGTGGAATGGTACTCAACATAGGGACAAAACTCCATGCCCAGGATATCAAACGACCGATGTTCGCGAGTGTCGATCGGTATTCCACCCGTCTCACGCATTTTTTTGACAAAAGATGCCCTACTGCCCTCATCCACAAACTGTCTTGACTGTAAACCACAGACAATAATGTCTTGATACATAAAGCGGTGCAAAAACACTACGTCGATATAGCGCGATATTTCATAGGTTTTGGTACGATGCGTCCCTAATCCCACAAAAGGATTTTCACTAAAGTCATAGGTATACGCCGGGATTACAAGGTGAATAATTCCGTCGCTATCCTCGCTTAAGCTCTCACGGAGCTTTGCTAGTTGTGTTTTGATATCACTATCACGACCGTTATCAATTCTCTCGTGGTCAGAAAAGACTTCGGCCTCTTGCCTCAGATCAACCTCATTACCAGATTCATCGTACTCAAAATCTTTGTGAGACTCGTTTTCGAAGTGAGGTTGGTAGCGTTCGTACATAGATATAGTTTATAATACCGCACCAATCAAACTCGGCGCGAGGGATGGACACGTGTGAGTAGACTAGCAATGCTACTATTCAGTTACGCCGAGTTCGATACGTTTGAACTGACTAATGCGGATGTTTTCACCTGACAAAGCGATTTGCTCTTTTACTCGCTCGCCAACTGTCTTGGTGTCATCGAGCACAAATGTCTGCTCACTGAGAACTTGCTCTGCAAAATGTTTTTTGAGCTGCCCATCGACAATTTGCTCACGCATGGCCTCGGGTTTGCTTTTGAGACTCTCGCTCTCAAGTAATTCATGCTTCTTGGCCTCAAGCACGTCACCAGGGATATCTTCCATTGTGGCATACGTCGGATTCATAGCAGCAATTTGCATAGCAATCTGGTGAGCGAACTCTTTGAACTCGGGAAGCCGAGCCACAAAGTCGGTTTCACAATTCACCTCTACGATAACGCCGATTCGTCCAGAATGAACATAGCTCTCAATCAAGCCTTCTCGCGTCTCACGATCACCTTTTTTCTCAGCTTTTGTGAGACCTTTTTTGCGCATCGCCTCCAGCGCTTTGTCGAAATTGCCATCCGCCTCAACAAGCGCTTGCTTGGCATCAGTGAGACCAACTCCTGTCAGCTCTTTGAGCTTTTTGATATCCTCAATCGTTACAGACATACTATGCTGCCTCTTTCTTGGCAACACCAGCCTCTCGTACTGCCGCGACAAAATAATCAAGCAATAGTTGTGTGCCTTTTATCGCATCATCGTTACCAGGAATGGCATACGATACAGCACTCGGATCAGCATTGGTATCAACCACGCCAACAACAGGAATATGCAGGTTATTTGCTTCACGAATTGCATTCGCATCAACAAGTGTATCTATCACGATGACTGCGCCGGGTTTTCCACTAAGCTCTTTGATGCCGCTATACTTCACATTCAGAGAATCAATCTCTTCTTGATATCGCTGAACCTCAAGTTTGTTGTAGCGCTTTTCGAGATCACCATTTAGCATCCGGCGTTCGAGATCACGTAGTTTCTTTATCTGGGCGTTTGTCGTCGTGACATTGGTCAGCATGCCGCCAACCCAACGTTCAGTAACGTATGGTTGACCACATGATTCGGCGGCTGCTTTTACTGCTTCCTTTGCTTGTTTTTTTGTCCCTACAAAGAGGACTGGCTTACCACTCGCGACAACTTTTGTGATGAATGGCAGCGCTTTTTCAAGCGCATCGACGGTCTTTGTCAGGTCAATGATATGACTGTCTTGCCGTTTGCTATGGATGTATGGCGCCATCTTTGGGTGCCAACGACTCGTTTTGTGTCCGAAATGAACACCGGCTTCGAGCAAAGCCTTGATATCAACCTCTACGGCCATGATATCCTTACTCCCTTCACTCTACACACCTATACTCAGGATATCCGTGCAGAGTTGTTTCGTTAAACTAATATACCCTCTCAGGGTATCAGATATGATTTCTTTTGTCTACCCCTTATGGCGATCGGCGTCTCGCTGCCTGGATGACAAAGAGATACTCGATCATGTCAGTCAGTACCTCGCATCCATAGGCATCATAGCGAAGTGGCGCGAGATCGCTCAGCACGCCATCCTTATCTGATGAAACACCGTGACTGACCACTGTCTCGTTCCCCATCATATCCGCGTGCATTGTCTCAGTGATTTCTTCTCCTGTTTCTTGATCATTCTCCATCACATTGATGCGAAGCTTTTGTTGACTCGGGGAAACAACCTGGAGACGACCTCCATCCTCACGCATTAACGTATCGAAGCCATCACTTGGACGTCCTTGCCGATACTCATAGAGAACTTGCGCTAATAGTTGAGCGAGAAGCTCATACTCCTCGCGGTAATCGATCGGTCTTTCGATTACGCCGATAATGGGCTTCACATCACCAGGGATCTCACTCATGCTGCTCTCCTGTCATGTACTACTCCATCAATATATTCAAATACTATTCCTTCATCCGCGAAACGATCTGGATCGAAGGTATACCGCGTCATTACTGACCTATCCTCACCAGTACCATTATGGTGATCGTCATCAATATAACGTATCCTGCCATTGCCCCATAGAAGATGCATTGGTGCACGGCTTCCATAGACGAGCACCCTATTTTGGTTACCAATCGTAGCATCTATTGCAGCTTGTGCGACACTCCTAGCGCGAGTGCTACCCACACCTCTATCGACCTCTTGATCAGTACTGCATGCACTAAAGAATATCTCAACTGCTCCAGACGCCCCACTGGAGTCATCAATACCTCGACCTGGTTGCATAAACCCATCACTCAATAATTGATCCACTATATCTCCCACAAAAACATCACGCCTTGTTCGCATTGCCCGCCGCTCACTTACGATTCGATACCGACTTTTTCCACGATTACCCTCTATTGAGCCCGGCGAGCCATGACTGTCAAATACCACGGTACTTGGGTGAAGGCCTCTTTCTACGAGTTGTTTCTTACGCGCTTTTACTGTTTCAGCCCCGGACATCTCAAAAAATAGAACTCTCCCCGAAGTTTTACGGTATGCTCTTACTGAGTCAACGATAACGCTCTTTGTGTCACCCCTTGCATCGAAGAATACGACCGTCAGATCGCCCCTTCTCAGTTCCTCGAGTATCATTTCATCGCCATCGAGTATGCCGCGCATGATGCGTAAATCTTCTGGGCGATAGATCTCAGGAGTTTCCAGAGTAAACGCCTCATCGAGTCGCTTAAAGTCATCGATACCTACCGCTTCGACACATGCCGCGATGCCATAGATATCATCGGCTATCCGGTCACCCTCAAACGCCGTTAGTAACTCCGACCCGTTAGGCATGAGGTGAGTATGGCGGAAACGCGCATTTGCAATATAAGCGTCAACGATATGCATAGGAAGGCCAAGTTGCTCACCCATCAACCAATAGACACGATTAACAACCCTCTGATTGAAATCAGCGATTGCTTCATATGAAGTACTCTCGGGATGAGACGGAATGCGCGCCAGCTCAAAATCGCGCTCATTTGACTCCATCGCAGCAAATAGCCTCATATACTCAGGGTACGTCAATGCGTCAACCGTTGACATATCTTCATCCTGACACTTGTCGAGAATACGCAAAAGCTGCGCTGCATGACTGCCATCCAGCGGAATACTATTCAGTAATGCAGTTATAGGGTTTGCCTTGTTGTCAGGATCAGCTGTGTATATCTCCTGTAGTAACTCGGAAGGGATTGCCTCGACAACGCGCAGAAGCTGTGTTGCTTCGCCTTGATTTTCCTCAGAGAAGGCAACTTCGCACCTCCGGATCGCATCGATAAGCCCGGATGCTGCTTCAATCGAGTATCCGCCCTGTATGACATATTGCACAAACTCCTCATCGACATAATCACCATCTCGGTACGAACCAAAATCTTCTACCGCCTCGAGCATCATTTCCAGGTGGTGTGTCAAAGACTGGACGTTTTCTTCACCCAAAGGGTCACTATCATCAAATTGCACTGTCTCATTCAGATCATGGTGTTCGCGCACGCCAGCAACAATCGCATCCATCTGCGTCGCTGCTTCGTGTGTTCCAATCTCCTGCTCTACCGGCATGTTTATGTTTACTTTCTCTTCCTCCACATCATAGCATACTTGTTATGCTTTGGTACAGAGGCGCACCCTTTGACACGGAGAGACTTTTCTGCTACGATGGTACGGATATGAAAAGCAGTATTCACCCACAAGATTATCGCCTGGTCGTATTTAGCGACGAACAAGCAGGCTTTAGCTTTCTCACCCGTTCGACTGCTCAGAGTTCTGAGACGATCAAATGGGAAGATGGCAACGAGTATCCTCTTATAAAAGTCCACGTATCGTCTGCCTCTCACCCATTCTTTACTGGTGAGGAAAAGATTATCGATACCGAAGGCCGCGTCGACCGATTTGAAGCTCGCCGAAAGGCTGCCGAGGAATTGCGTCATCAAATGGCCGCCAAAGCCAAGAAGCAAAACGCTCGCAAAGCCCAAAAAACCGAAAAATAACAATATAATACTAGGGAGATTGTGCTCCGACACAATCTCTTTTTGTATAATGAGGTAAGACATGCCCACTATCAACCTCAATTTGGCCGACCTAAAAGCTGAGAAACAGTCTCTTGCTAATTTTCTGGCGCAACCAAATGCCTATGCCGATCCAGAGTATACTGCCAAAAACAAACGGTTTAGCGAACTTGATGCTATCATCGCAAAAGCAAGTGAGCGCGAGCATCTCACAAGAAATCTTCTCGAGGCAAAGGAGCTCTCTCAAGGATCGGACGAATTAGCCGACTTAGCAAAATCTGAAGTGGTAGAGATCGAGCACAATCTCGAAGTCATTGAAAACGACTTATTTATCATGCTGACCCCAAAAGACCCAAACGATGAAAAAAATATCATCGTTGAGATTCGCGCTGGTGCCGGTGGTGACGAGGCAGGCCTGTTTGCTGCAGAACTCTACCGGATGTACCTGCGTTGGTGTGAAACCCATGGCTACAAAACCGAGCTCATGAGCGAGAGTGCTAACGAGTCCGGCGGTTATAAAGAAGTGATTATCATGATTAAGGGTGATGCCCCCTATGCAAAGCTCAAGTTCGAGGGTGGTGTCCACCGTGTTCAGCGCGTACCAGTCACAGAAAGTCAGGGCCGTATCCATACCAGCACGGTCACCGTTGCCGTCCTCCCCGAGGCAGAGGAAGCTGATGTTGAGATTGGCCCCAACGATCTCCGAATCGATGTGTTTAGAAGTGGCGGCCACGGCGGCCAAAGCGTCAATACTACCGACAGCGCCGTGCGCATCACGCACTTACCTACTGGTATGGTAGTTACCAACCAAGATGAGAAATCACAAATCAAAAATAAAGAAAAGGCCATGAGTGTTCTCCGTAGTCGCCTCCTCCAAATTAAAATAGATGAGGAACAGGCAAAATTGACTGCTGAGCGCCGTAGCCTCGTCGGTACGGGCGACCGAAGTGAAAAGATTCGTACCTACAACTTCCCCCAAGATCGCATCACTGACCATCGAATCGGCTACAGCCGGAGCAATATCACTGGCGCCATGAATGGCGACATCGATGATCTCATTGAGCATCTGCAAGCATACGAACGTGAGTTGTTAGCTGCACAAGCTAATAGTAAGGGTTAAAAAACGGACTACTCCGTGACCATAGCCCGTTTTTATTCGTACTTTCCGCGTCTCTTAGTTGACGAGTGTTTCTTTGACGCGCCTCGACTGAATAAAGTAGAGGATCATCAATCCGCCAAAGACGATTGTGCCAACAATGCTACCCATGAGAGTAGCGATGTTCGAGCTGCTACCACCTGTGCCGGCAGCAAACGAAACAATCGCATTGATAACACTATAGAGCACCGCCACACCGATATAAGCCATAGCTGCGAGTTTACCAAGCTTCTTTTGCATTGAGATAGAGACCACAGCTCCAAGAGCAGTTATTGCCAAGAATGGCGCAAAAATCGCCATCACTATAGCACTTGGCGAATCAAGATTCGTAAGTGCAGCAAAGAATAGCGTAATATAGCCCACTCCCGCTAAGCCAAGGATAATTACCCAAAAGAGAAGCCAGCCGCCAATACCTTTGAGTGACTGACTTGCAACAATATACTGCACGGGAGCTCCTTGAGACTGAGCAAAATAAGGATTTACTGGTTGTTGCATTGGTGGTTGCTCTACCACCGGCGGTTGAGCTGGAGCGTGGTCTCCTTGATGATGCGGTTGATCTTGTGACATAGACGTAATCTCCTTTATTGATGATCAATTAACTACTAAGAGTGTAATACATGAGCGCCATAGTGTCTAGTGATTCGTGCTACAATCAAGGTGTTATGACCTTTGTTCTCGATAAACACACTACCATCAACCACTGGCTTCGGGATGCTGCTGAGCAACTTGCTGATATTGGTATCACGAGTGCCCTGCTCGATGCCGAGATCATTCTTTCGCATACCCTCCGAAAATCCCGAACTTTTTTGCACGCCCATGCGCATAACTTCCTCTCTTTGAGAGAACTCAATATCGCCAATGCACGCCTTGACCTTCGGCTCGATCGCACACCGATTGCCTACATTATTGGCCATAAGGAGTTTTACGGAAGACTGTTTAAAGTAACACCCGCGACATTAATTCCGCGACCCGAATCCGAGACAATCATTCAGTTATTAGGAGAATACGTCACTACCAACCCTGCCAAGCTCATCGATATTGGCACCGGGAGTGGCTGCCTGGGTATTACTGCCTGTCTTGAATACCCGCATCTTGAGGTGACACTCAGTGACAATAGTCATCATGCCTTACGCATTGCCGAAGAAAACGCTCGCCTCCTCGCTGCAAACGTTACGTGCATACGTTCCGACCTGCTTCACTCAGTTGATTCAATGAACTACCGGTACGTAATTGCCAATCTCCCTTATGTTGATCACTCCTGGCAGTGCTCTCCCGAAACTGATGCAGAACCACCAGAAGCTCTCTTCGCCGATGAAGGTGGGTTGGCGCTGATATACGAACTATTTGATCAACTTCCCAGAGTAACACAGGTGGGATCGATCCTTATTCTCGAAGCTGATCCGCGCCAACACCCTCAGATCATCGCTCGCGCAGTTTCACGGAACCTTGACCATCTTAAAACCGATGGATTTTGTCTCGCCTTTCGGCGTGCACAGTGACTATACTGACTTTATAGCACTTACATCGTTATAAAATATCACCAAAACTATCGTGATACTGAGTGCGAGCAGCGTGGGCATCAGGATGTCGCGTGTTTTGACGACGCCGTGTCGATGGTAACTTGCATAGGCACGTTCTGCAACAAAACAGTAGAGAGTCGTCAGGATAGCAAGTTGGGATAATTTTATTTGTCCAAATCCAGGAAGCGTATAAGCAAATAGCCAGTGATATCCTAGCCATCCCAGTTCGGCAAACATGAGCCCGGCAATAAGACTATAGAGCACCGTCATGTTCTCTTCATAACTACCCAGTACGTGACGTGCCGACGAATAGCCTATCAGCCACATACCAGCGACAAATATGGTCGAGTGTGGGGCATAGGCAACGAGCGAAAGAGCCGTGACTCCAAAAAAGACGGCTGCTGCTGCCTGGATTGCAACGTATAATTTACTCGAGCGAGGCTTAATAAAAAGTAGCCACACGCTGTAGATAACTGCCAACGCAGCCTGGAGCGGTACGATACCCGATGCAGCGTACATAAGCGTCACAACCGCTAACCCGACAATAATGTCGACGAGATTGGCGACAAGATTGGCAAACCAAAATCTCGGACGCACAGCAAGAGCACGCCATTTGCTTAGTAGCACCAAAAGATATGCTAGCCAAGTTGATTGGACGGAAAGAACCACGACAAACAGTGACAGCGCCAGGCCAATATTGAGAGTAATATAGAGGACTTCACTTATCCGCGAACGACGCTTATGTGACTTGAGCAAATCCATATGTGAAGCTTATTATATCACGAATCTACGGAGTAGCTGACTTAGTGGGAGGTGCCAAAATGATGACAAAGTCCACGCCTTCACTGACCGTCACTGGAGGCGCGGTTGTGACTGGTGTTACTCCGTAGAGCTCAGTTAATTTTTTGGCAGTTGCGGGCTTTTTATCGGTTAGTTGATAAATGATGTTTGCCGAATACTCTCCCGACGGCGCATTCCCTGCCGTCGCGTCTATCCCTATGTCTGCTAGAGTATCGACTTGTTTCTGAGCGGCACCTGTCACTCCTGACCCGTTAAGAACCGTCACTTGCGCGCCTTCGGCAAGTAGTGGATCGGTGCTCAACCTTTTCTTGAGAAACGCTTGTATTTTTGAGAAATTATATAAGCCCGCTCTCGGCTGGCCGGAAGGATCAACCAATTGATTGTCGATGAGGCTAATACTTTGGACGCTTGATGACGGAATGTCTTTTGCAAGTGAGGTCAAGGTCCTGATCTCGCTAGTGTCAAAGTTGGTACGCAAATTTTTTCCAATTGCGTCGATAATACCCATGACTTTTCCAATGTCAGTCAGAGTGCCGCTGCTCATGGCCTTCTCTTTGATTGCAACAATAATTTTTTGCTGATTTTTCTCACGATCAAAGTTTGACATCTCAAAACCATAGTTTTCGACATCACCACGTGCCTGTGCAAGATACAGAGCGTGTTCAGCATCGAGCGTCACCGGCCCATTTGGATAATCAATAAAATGGCCGTTGGGCGGGCAATTTTTCTTCATCGTTGCCAAGCTCGCATAGGCGTTACCACCTCTACATTTCCAGTCGAAGTTTGCATCCATCTGCCCACGTGGATCGCGGCTCTCAATGGTCACAGTAATACCACCCAGCGCTCCCACAAGATCACGCATCACACTGTAGTTGACATGTACACTGTACTGAATATCCAGCCCGACGATATCGCCAAAGAACTTACGCGCCTCGTTCTGACGCTCGGTCTCGGCGGAATCTGAACTGAAATCATCATTTGAACAAGCAAAGAATGCGTTTATTTTACCCGCATTGTTACCCGTTCCGACGCACGAACGTCCATATCGTACCTCCATGTCCCTAGGGATACTGATCATATAAGCGTTCTTATTTTTTTGATCAATGCTGAGAATCATGATTGAATCTGTCAGAGTTGCGCCTTGATGCCCCGGATCATCTTCAGACGTACCGACAATCAATACATTACTACGTCCATTAGCATCCTGTTTTAGTTCTCTCTGTTGCAATATACCGAAAAAATCTCCTTTAAATACTGCATGACCTGCGAGGAGCACTTTGACACCAAACCAGCCGGCAAACACCACCATCGTGGTGATAACAGCAATCACTAGCCACTTCACGAGTTTGCGTCGAGAAGACACGGGCCGCTTAGCGGTTCGTCGTCGGAAACGCTTATGCCTTTTTTCTGCAATCTCTACTACTGACGACTCGTCAATTTGCCTAAGTGACTCATCGACGTCCGCGCGACTCAATGCTTGACCGCTCGCAGCCAATACTGGCGCACTCTTAGTCTCCGCCCGCTTCAGACCAGATGCTTCGCTGACCGGCGCTGGCAAAACTGGGGTATACCCCTGATGATACTCGCCTATTGCCCCAGGCGAGCGTCGTGGAATAAAGCCGTCAACAGAAGGTTTTTTGACCATAAACTCCCTCTACTATAGCGGATTGAGAGGTAAAAAGAAATAAAACTGTCTATGTTTTGAGGTTATATTTACCCCCCTATGTTGTATAGTAAGGAGTTGATGGAAGCCAATTATCTTACACGACACCCCCGAATCAAAGATGCATTTCAATTTGGTATATTTATCCTTCTCGTTGCCATTGGTACTATTCTTATCAATGCCTTTGTCTTCCGAAGTTTCAGCGTCTTAGGACCAAGCATGGAATCAACGATGTATACAGGCGACAGGTTGATTGTCAATCGCATCCCTGTTACGATGGCCCAGCTAAAGAACCAGCCCTACACACCAGAGCGAGGACAAATTATTGTGTTCAAAAATCCTCGTTATGTCGCGGGTGAGCCAGACGAGTATATTGTAAAGCGCGTCATCGCTTTTGCAGGAGAGCGCGTTACCGTTAAGGATGGTGTGGTTACTGTCTATAATGCCGCTCACACTGACGGCTTTCGCCCCGATGATGCAACAAAGGGACCGGGATCCCCCACGAGTGGTGAGGTCGATATGACTGTACCGGATGGGACGCTATTTGTCTGTGGTGATCATCGCCAAGGTAATTATTCTTACGATTCACGTAGTGGGCTAGGAACAATTCCTCTCTTTGATGTCATCGGGCCAGTTTCGGCACGAATTTGGCCTCTGACTTCTATTACGTTTTACTAGTGACTAGAGCTATCCAATAATTCAGTAAGGCGCTTAAACTCATTATGATTTTTGAACGCTATGGTTATTGAACCCGCTCCCCTTGGCGTCGCTTTTATCTTCACCGGCACCTTAAATCGCTTCTGCAACCGAGAGGCCGCAGCATCAAGTGATGCTACTGTTTCAGCTCCTGAAGCTGCTGGCCCGGAAGTCACCCTATTGTGGCTTTTTAGCCGAGAGATATATTGCTCAGTCATACGGGCACTCCAGTCTTCGGCGATCATCCGCGGCAAAATACTTTCGATTGTGGCTTCATCGAGGTTGACAAGAGGTCTTGCCCTGCCTTCGCTCAAACGTCCATCGGCGAGCGCTTCACGTACCATTGCAGGAAGCCGCAACAATCGAAGCGTATTGCTAATCGTACTCACCGACTTGCCTCCCACACGCTCTCCGATTTGGTCTAACGTCAAATTAAATTGATCGCGCAATTTCAAGTAAGCTGTCGCGGTCTCGAGCGGATTAAGATCACTGCGCTGTAGATTTTCAATCAGCGAAAGCTCCAATTTGTGTTGGTTGGAGAGTGTCCGGACCAACGCCGGTATCTTAGTAAGACCAGCTAGTTTTGCTGCTCGAAATCGTCGCTCTCCGGCAACAATCATATAGTTGCCCTGATGGGGCCTTACGACGATCGGCTGCAGTACGCCGTAATCACGAATTGAGGTAGTGAGTTCACTCAGTGACAATTCATCAAATGTTCGCCTTGGCTGATCAGGATCGGGCGTAATTTCCTCGAGCCGTATGTAGCGAAGATCACTGACTCTGTCATCTTGATCGGCGGTAGGATCAAACGACTCATCAAAAAATTCCGTGGGGATGAGAGAGTTAAAACTTCTCCCTAACCCCGTTTTTTTAGCTGACACGTTCAATCACCTCCTTTGTCACTGCTTTGTAGGCGCGAGCTCCTTTACTAAATCGATCATAGGACCCGATCGCAACTCCATGACTTGGGGCTTCAGCGAGTCGCACGTTGCGCGGAATAACAGTTTTGAAGACTTTCCCCGGAAAATGTTTCGTGATCTCGGCAAGTACCTGTGTTGACAATGACGTTCGACTATCTACCATTGTTGGCAATACACCTAGTAGGTCGAGCGTTGGGTTCATACTTTTACGCACAAGTTTCATCGTCTCAAGCAGCTGGCTTAGTCCCTCGAGTGCATAAAATTCAGCCTGTACCGGTAAAAGTACATAGCGTGCGGCGATCAACCCATTAACCGTCAACAAACTAAGGCTGGGAGGGCTATCAATGATAATGAAATCATAGGCAGGACCGTTTTCAATAGCATTTTTTAGCCGGCTAAAGCGACGATTGGCCTGCGCCAATTCAACTTCTGCATTTGCTAACTCGGGGGTAGAGGGTGCCAAAAATAACCGTGCCTGCTCAGTGGGTACAATGACATCGACTAACTTCTTTGTCTCCAAGATGACGTCGTTCATTGTCCCCGTCAGCGATTGCTTATCAATACCAAGACCGCTGGTTGCATTTCCCTGCGGGTCAAAGTCAATCAAGAGCGTCGACTTGCCCATTTTTGCAAGATAATACGCCGTATTGATAGCAGTTGTTGTTTTACCAACCCCACCTTTTTGATTCGTCACCGAAATCACCGTTACCACGCTGTGCGTTTTCCCTCTCTTTCGCTAGTACAATTATACCATGATGCCTGGTCAAAAATAAGCGCATTGTCACCAGCAAATCACCACGGTATAGTAATACTCAATGCGTAGCGCAAAACAAAGGCTGTCTTTACTCTGGTCAAGTCATCCTTGGGTCGTGCTTATTGTTACCATGGCCTGTTTTTTAGTGGCAGTAACAGTACTTGGCACATGGTCAAGGGGTGACTATCTCCGCCGTTACCCCACTCATGACTACCGACTGGCCGCATTTTCCCCACCGCTCAACAATATCTTGTACTATGACAGCGAACATTACTACAATATCGCTACGTCTGGCTACGACGCCAGCACACCCACAAGTCCTGCGCGAGCACGTATTGCCTTTTTTCCCTTTTATCCAATGATCACGCACGGTCTTAGCGTTATAAGTGGCATACCAATTGATTGGTCTCTCCTCATTATTGACTGGATGAGTGCTCTCACGCTAGTCGTTGTGTTGTACTACTGGGCAATTGCCGAGCTTCGACATGCCCGCATTCGTGATAGTGCCGCCCCCAAGTTTATGCTTATGGGGTTAGTGCTTTTCCCTACATCATTTTTCCTTGCAACTGGCTATACTGAGAGTTTATTCATGCTGCTCATTGCAGGGAGCCTGCTTTCGTATAGGCAACATCGCTACGCTCTCGCGGGACTTCTCGCGGCACTGGCAACCGCAACCCGCGTCCAGGGTATCTGTCTTGTTATTTTCTTTTTCCTTGAGCTTATCAGTGTCCGACGTCGGCGTATTGTCTTGCGTCAACCTATTGAATACCGCAAACTCATTCCGCTCATTATGGCACCACTCGGAATGCTCGCCTTTATGGTATTTCAATTCATCACGCGCGGCGATGCCCTCGCTTTCATTCATGCCCAAACCATCTGGGGCAAGTTTTCATCCAACTACATTTCAAACATGTTCCTTCATTCAGATATTCGCGACGTCTGGTACCTTGCCGTCTATAGCTTTCTCTGTATAGCAACCTACAAAACACTTGGCTGGCGCTGGCTGTTATATTGCCTTGCACCGTTTGTTCTCACTCTAAGCGCTGGCTCAATGATGAGCATCAATCGCTACATTCTCTCTATTTTCCCGCTATTTCTCGGTCTTGCACTTTTTCGCCACCGTATCTCTAGGCCATTACTTGTTGGTATCGGTGCTTCTTCATTTCTGTTGCTTGTCACCAACATTGTCTTTTTCTATATCGGTGCATGGGTAGGATAAAAAAACGACCTCCTTTTCGGAGGCCGCTATTTCTTATTTTATTGAGAGTATCTCAATCTTGGTATACTTTTGACGGTGTCCCGTCTGGGTATTCACGCGTTTTTTGCTCTTGTAGCGGATAATGCGGAGTTTCTCGCCGCCAACTTTTGGCTCAACGACCTTCGCTTTTACTTTCACTCCCTTGATGAGCGGCGTGCCAATAGTTGTTTTGTCGCCATCAATCACGAGAAGTGCGTCGAGATCGAGCTCTTTTGTGCCTTCAGGGAGGAGGTCCACCATGAGGGTCTCTTTTTCGCTGACAATATACTGCTTGCCAGCGATCTTCACGACTGCTTTCATGTAATTTCCTTTTTGATTACTAACTCAGATAATGATTGTAACAGATACGGGATTGTTTTTCAAGAGTCACCCATAACAATACGGTTCGCCGCCAGCCAACCCTCAACTGTTCCGCAATCCAAATAGGTGCCCTCGATCTCAACAGCTCGCAATTTGCCCCCATTGACGATATATTCGTTCACGACGTCAGTGATGTAGTATTCGCCGGATTGCTCGGTTTTTGCATAGTCATAAATTATCCTCATTGCTTCATATGACAATACGTACTGACTGATGTTTATCAGCCTACTTGGTTCGCTACCAGGTGTCGGCTTCTCAACTATACCCTTACAGAGTGTTCCGTCCAGTGCCAGCACGCCGTAGCGGCTAATATCGCCCTCAACCCTGGCACCATAGAGCGCCCCGTCGACCCCCTCTGCCGCGTCGATAAGCCGTTTTACAGCAGATGTTCCTCCGGGGTTATAGATGAAATCATCACCGCCCACAATAACGACCGATTCTCCTTCGGCGAGCTCACGAAATACAAGGCTCGGAGGAATCGCCGTCCCATACTTCCCATAGCTCGACTGAACCACATAGTGCAGACTTACTCTGGGAGGTCGCACCATGTCAAGCAAATCGGTCTTGCCAGTTCTTTTTAGATAGTCGTTAAGATCGATATTTGAACGATAGTAGTCCCTTACCTGTTCACTATGCTCACTCACTACAAAATAGATGTCGGTAATGCCAGCCTCTATACAATCCTGCACGATAAAATCGACTACCGGCCGATTACCGACAGGCAGCATGCATTTTTCGATTGACTTTGTGATAGGCAAACGACGCGTGCCCCATCCCGCAACGGGGATAATTGCTTTTGTAACCATACCTTTAGTATGCGCTAATCTTGAGTAAAATCAAACCATGTGGGATCTTTTTTGAGGTCCTGCTCAACGCCGCTCCAAAACGTATCAAGATCACTGGCATCCAGATCTCTCTCGAGCTGCCATGCCTCATTATTTTCATGCTCGTGTTCAATATCTTGTATAAGCTCATCCGTATCGGGCTCAACCGGTGACAACCTCAAGCTTGGCGTTGCAGCAGATGGTGAGAAGAATGGATTGTGTGAGTGGTGGATTTTTAACATATAACGGTGTTTATTAGAATTGCCTATACCCATTATAAGCATAAAAGCTATATAAAGTCAAGAGCTAACACATCGCTAGCTCTTTAGGACTGCTTCAGAAGTGCTCTTACCCGCCCCTCATTGACACCATTTACAAGGTTTGTAAATCCATACTGCCGTAATATCATGCTGCACGTGTTGCTCCGCTGGCCACTACGACAGTACAAAATGATCTGCTTATCTTTTGGTACATCGCGCAGCTTTTCTGGCACCCCGCCTTGCATAAACTCGCTCGGCGAGATATTGATCGATCCTTCGACATGACTAGCCGCGTATTCAAACGGCTCTCGTGTATCGATAATGATAGGCTCCATACTCTCCTATGCTTTTTCTAGTGTGATTTCCAGATCACACCCATCAATTTTTACATTACTTGTGTGGGCATACTGTCCCGAACTACTCGATGGCTCAATTTGGAGCACTTCCTCAGCGATAGCGTCTCGAAATTCATAAATCGCTCTACTAAGCTCATCGTCACTTGTTGCAAATGATAGCCGTATCCTATCATCAACATTGAGACCAGCGTCTTTACGAGCAGCTTGCACGTGGCGCACGACTTCACGCATCAGACCTTCACGCTTCAGTTCTGGCGTGATCGTCTCGTCGAGCAATAGTTCCTTGCCGATTTTCACTTCTTTGACATTAAGTTCTTCTTGCAGAATACTCTCAAACTCGACATAGTCACGACGACCTGGCACCGTTATGCTTTGGAGCGGCTGACGTACTTTGATACCTGCTTTAGCACGCGAACTTAGCCCTTGGTTGACGTAGTCACGCGTCACATCCATGTCATTCATCACTGCATCGTCGACACGACCAGCCGGCAGCCAATCTTTGAGATGAATTGATTCATCATCACCCGTCAAATTGTGATACAGCTCCTCGGCTAAGAAGGGTGTAAACGGTGCGAGTACATACGCCAGGCGCACGAGCACATAATGCAGCGTCCGATAGGCATCGTTTTTGTCACCATCGTCTTCGGTCTTCCAAAAACGTCGTCGTGAGCGGCGCACATACCAGTTACTCGCATCGTCGATAAACGGTAAGATCGGACTCATGGCATCGGGCAAATTGTAACCATCCATATGCTTCTCTACTTCCGCCACGAGCTGATGCAAGCGGCTCACAATCCATATATCGAGTGGATTTTTAAGCGATTCGAGCGGATCACTGATCTCACCCTCGAACTCCCAGCCATCTACTTCTGCGTACATAGTGAAGAAGTCATACATATTCCATATCATGCTGAGTTTGCGCGCCACGTCACCCACTTCTTTGTCTTGGAGTGCAAAATCTTCCCCACTGAGGAGTGGGCTCGATAACAATAGGTAACGTAATGAGTCAGCCGAAAACTTGTCCATCAACTCATTTGTATCGGTATAATTCCCATAACTTTTGCTCATCTTGCGACCATCGTTTCCGGCCAACGTACCAGTTACGATAACGTTTTTAAATGAGTTCTCACCAAAGAGAGCAACGTTCAGAGCATGCATGTAGTAGAACCAGGCCCGCGTTTGTGCTATATATTCAACTATGAAGTCCCCAGGGAAGTTCGCCTCAAATTTTTCTTTGTTCTCAAACGGATAGTGAAACTGTGCGAACGGCATACTTCCTGCTTCGAACCAGCTGTCCATAACCTTGTCGACCCGAGCGTACGACACACCATCTAACTCAAACGTAACGTCATCAACCCATGGCCGGTGATAGTCATCGAGTTCTACGCCGGACAATTCCTTGAGCTCGGCATAGCTACCGACTACTTTGACGTGCTCTTTGCCGTCTTTATCGACACCTTTCCATACCGGCATAGCCGTAGCCCAAAACCTGTCACGAGAAATATTCCAGTCTGGAGCTTGTTCAATATTTTTTGCAAAGCGACCATACTTTACGTGAGCTGGAAACCAGTTTATCTTACTGTTTTTCTCGAGCATCTTCTCACGTTGTCCGTCGATGTCCATAAACCAACTTGGGTGGGCTCGATACATGAGTTTCGTGCCGCAACGATGACAATGCGGGTAGCTGTGACGGATGTAATCAATCGTCCAGACAACGCCACGCTCTTTCAAGTCCTTTGCGATCTGTTTGTTAACTTCCCAAACGTTCTGGCCTTTCCAGTCTCCTTCGGTAAAGTCACCATTTTCATCGATTGTATGAACGACGGGAATCTTTTTCTCGCGCGCTAGCGCGAAGTCTTCCTCGCCATATGCCGGCGCGATATGCACGATGCCGGTGCCATCTTCGTGACTGACATAGTCAGCAGACCATACTTTGTGTGCGCCTTCACCGCGATCAATGCCAAGTAGTGGCTTGTATGATTTACCGACAAGTTCTTTCCCCTTCATCTCGCGTATCACTTTATATTCTAGGGGTTGATGCTTCTCGTTCTGTAGGACCTTCGTCAGAAGTTCCTTTGCCAGAATGAATTTATCATCACCGACAGATACTTCAACGTAGATCAGTTTTTCGTTAACAGCAAGTGCAGTGTTAGCTGGAAGCGTCCATGGAGTTGTTGTCCATGCGAGCAGAGTACTACCGTCTTCTAGCTGAAATTTCACATATACGCTCGGGTCTGTTACATCTTGGTAGGCACCGGCGTCCATTGTGACCTCAGCTTTACTGAGTGGTGTGGCGTCGAGCGTGCAGTACATGAGCACTTTTTCGCCTTCGTAAATTTTGCCTTTTTCATACAACTCTTTGAAGGCCCACCAGACAGATTCCATGTAATCCTTGTCCATGGTTGCATACCCGCCCTTGAAATCCACCCAACGACCGATACGGTCGACTGTGTCTTCCCATTCACTACCAGTCTGAACCATGTTCGTACGACACGCTAGGATATATTTCTCGATCCCGTATTGAATCACTTCTTCGCGAGAATTGATACCGAGCTTCTTTTCTGTGTACCGTTCGGCCGGCAATCCATGAGTATCCCAGCCCCAGACGCGCTCAACGCGCTTGCCCTTCATGGTTTGATAGCGTGGAACCGCGTCTTTAATGACAGAAACTAGTAACGTACCGGTATGAGGAACACCGGTAATAAACGGCGGCCCATCATAAAACACATAGCTATTATCCTTTGGACGGTTCTCGATCGATTTTTCAAACGTTTTGTCCTGTTTCCACCGCGCCACCCAATCACGTTCGTATTCTAGTGCCCTTCGACGTGTGCCAGATTTGAATTTCATGACTAGATCTCCTTAAAATTAAAAATCCCTTTTTAGTCACTGGATCCCTTGCGGGAGGTACCATCCAGTTTCCAAAAAGAGATTCTTTTTAGCGCTTTATTGGTTCGATCTGTCGTGTCGATACCGGCCAGTTCTACTAGGAAAACTCTGTTCTTCTGGCGACTCGCGGCTGATAACCACTCAAACGTCTTGCCACTAGTATACAATAGCAGGCGCAAAATAAAAACATGGCCGTTTTTCGACCATGTTTTAGTGACGGATATTCTCGGCTTATTACCAAAGCCAAGGATTGTTCTTTGCAGCTGGTGTTTGAAGCCACGTGTCAATCAAACTCCATTTGCGTGGACCAAAGGCAAACACCCATAGCATCGTTGCATAGACGAGATGTTCGTCGACAACAGGGTTATTCGCCAGCGGTAACTCGGCAGCCCACATCATAACGAGAAGTGTTGTGCCCGCAACTGCAGCAACGCGTAGGCCAATCCCAAGAATCAATGCCATGCCGATACCTAGTAACCCAAGCATAAACAACCAGTCAACGAAAACATTGCCCGCTAAACTATGAAAAAAGTCTACAAATGGTCCTTTCGCATTGACACCAAATTTCAGAAAACCCATCGTTGGCGAAACACCGTCAAGCCATGCCTGTCCATGCTTTGTCGCAAAGCCAAGTCCCATTGTCTTGTCGAGAAATGCCCACAAAAAGACAAATCCCACCATGACTCGGGCAGCCGCAAGTGCATACCACGCCTTCTCATAATTTACCGTTTTTTTAGCTTTTGCCATATTACTTGCCCTCCTTAAAGCAAATGGATATACCTCCACTGTACGCTATATGTTGTAAAAAACAAAGCTTTTGCTTAAAAAAGTGCATTTCCGTACTTAACGACGATTGCGCCTACCAATAGAGACACAAGCGTAAAGAGAAGCGCTTTATCATAACTTTTTTCAACCCAGCGGTGAGCCCATTTCGATACGCTCGGGGAAAGATACAGGTTATTCTCGCGTATATTGTAACGAGTGATAGCAAACCACACAAATAGCGTCGTAGCTGTCACGAGCAGACACCAAGGACACAGTGCTCCGATCACAAAATAGCTCGTCGCAAACAGCCAGAGGGCAAATATCAGCCCTAAGCTATAGCAAATCTGCGCGACAAACATAAAGAGTCGAGGAAATTTCACACCAGCGAGACCTGCCACCGCAACCGTGATCACCACTGGTTCGGCAATCAATCCCAGAAAGCTGTTGGGAAATCCAAACAGGTGTGCAGAAGGATGAACACCGACAGCTCCGCAGTTAAGCACCGCATTGAAGTTGCAGCTGAGGACCGCATGGCTATTTTTGGCAAGTTCAACTGCTTCTACCGACAACACAAATGCAGCAATGAGACTACCGATCGCACCCACCAGCATACTAAGGAAAATCCATCGATCGTCACGAAGTTTTTTGTCTTCATGCGTAAAATAATCTTTAATCTTGTGAAACATAGTAACTCACCTCGCTAATCGTTGGAAGCGCTGTTCCTCGCCAGCTATTTTGGACCTGTCCATCATTACTTAGTGCGATAATTGTCGGATATTCAACGATGTCGTAGGATTGGCAAAAGGTCCCACCCGCTAAACTATCGGGGTCAAGTATCTCAACCTCTTTTCCCGTCTGGCGCTTAAAATCATTCAAGAATATCTCGACAGACCGTGCATAATCAGTTTCTGGCTTTGTAACCACCACAACTCTCATTATCAATTCCTGTCTTTTTTGCGCTGTTCAAGTATCTTTACGAAGTCATTCAACGTTTTGAACTTGTGAAATACACTGGCAAATCGCACGTAGGCAACTTCGTTGCGTTCAGCCAGTTCATCGAGAACCAGCTCACCAATTTGCCTTGATGTTACTTCGCTCTCACCCATCTCATACAGTGATTCCTCTACAGTATCAATAATCGCCGCAATTTCCTCTTGTCCTTTCAGGAACTTGCCAACCGACTTTGTAACGGCGCCTGTCAATTTGTCTCGATCAAATAATTCGCGTGAACCATCTTTTTTGATGACAGCTAGATTTGGATGTTCTATTCTCTCGTAGGTAGTAAATCGGTGCTTCCCATCCATTGTTTCGCGACGTCGACGAATAGTAATTCCATCAGCGGATTCACGCGATTCTAAGACCCGGCTGTCACCAATCTTAAAATTCAATGCCATATGTATGAGTACCCTTACGATTCTTTTGTTTCTTTACGTTTTTTTCGTCGACGCAAAAATGCTGGTGTATCATCCTCATCTTGTTCTTGAGGTTGATTCCATATATTGTGATCGGTATCGCTCGCAAAATGCTCGGCGGCATCCGTGTGGTTCAAGTTCATGTCAATGTTTCCTACCGCTTCGTCGACAGTATTATCCTGAGCTGCATCCTGAGACAAAGATGACCCAGCTAACGAAGGTGTTGCTTGCTGATGATAGTAGGCGCTATCAAACCCTGTTGCAATCACCGTAATAATAAGCTCATCCTCCAGCTCTGGCTTGAGTGTCGCACCAAAGATGATATTCGCGTCGGGGCTAACGGCGCTCGTGATAATCTCAGCAGCTTCCTGGATCTCACTCATACTCATGTCATAGCCACCGGTGACGTTAAAGAGTACTCCCTTAGCACCATCGATCGATACTTCAATGAGCGGACTTTCAATGGCCTGCTGAGCGGCCTGTGCGGCACGGTCATCACCGCTTGCTCGTCCGATTCCCATGAGTGCACTACCGGCGTTACTCATGATCGCCTTGACGTCAGCAAAGTCAAGGTTGATAAGTCCGTGTTCTGTGATCAATTCCGAGATACCCTGAACGCCCTGACGTAATACGTCATCTGCAATTTTAAACGTCTCGAGCAAAGGAGTCCGTCGATCAATCGTTTGCAGTAAACGATCATTCGGAATGGTTATCAGCGTATCAACTTGTTTGCCAAGTTGGGCAATTGCCCACTCTGCATTTGTCCGTCGTTTCTCTCCCTCAAAACTAAAGGGTTTTGTTGCCACTCCTACTGTCAAAATGCCTAGCTCTCGAGCAATTTCCGCTACTACATGACCAGCACCCGAACCAGTTCCACCGCCTGCTCCTATGGTGACAAACACCATATCTGCCCCTTCGAGCGCATCACGAATCTCTGTCACTGATTCTCGTGCTGCCGCCTCACCAACAGTAGGATCGGCACCCGCACCAAGACCATTCGTTGTGTTATGTCCAAGATGTATCTTTACATCGGCTTTTGAATTATGAAGTGCCTGAGCGTCGGTATTCATTGCAATAAATTGAACGCCTACCAATCCGGCGTCTTTCATCCTATTTACTGCAGACCCTCCTGCTCCTCCCACACCAACTACCTTGATGCTCGCAAAAGTCTGAATCTCACTCGGTTTTACTTCAGGCATGATTTACTCGTCTCCCCTTGATCATGATCGAATAACTATCTTGTTCTAGTATACCATTATTGTTCAGATAAAAGCCAGTCACTACGCCTTAAAACGACTGAGCAGTTTCGAGAGGATGCCTGATGCCTGCTTTACTGCCTTGGCACCATTTATGCGCTTACCGGTAGTGGGTTGCCGAACATTCGCATCGTCAACATCCACTAACATCAAGCCAACTGCTGTCGCAAACTGCGGCTCTTCTATTTGGTCAGCCACTCCTCCGAACCCGCCGGGTTTACCGACACGCACCGCTAACCCTAATTGTTCTTTTGCGTACTCCGCAATTCCTTTTAGTTTGGCACCTCCACCAGTTAGCACAACACCGCTCGGCAACTGTCCCGCCCTACCAGCCTTTTTCAACTCCTTTTGGACAGCCTCAAATAGTTCTTCAAGTCGTGCTTCGACAATCTCATCAATATCCTGGGTCGAAAACGACATCACTTCGCCGCCGTGTTTTACACTTACACCTTCGTTTTCTTTTCTTGATACAGCGACCGCATGGGTCACTTTTACTTTTTCAGCGAGCTCGGGATCAGCTTTGAGCCCAATCGCCAAATCATTAGTAATATTGGCACCACCTATCGGTATAATGCCAACGTATTGTAGATCACCCTCTTCAAATACGGCTACACCGGTCGTGGCTCCGCCGATATCAACAACCGCCACGCCGCTTTCAATCTGTTGCTCACCAAGCGATGCTTTGGCAGCCGCCAGCACTGATACGACAAGGGCATTGGGGTGGACGGTCGCCATTTCGGCTGCTTTTTGCAAACTAGAAACATACGGACTCAGTGCCGAAATAACATTTGCATCTATCTCTAGGCGAGTACCCGACATACCGAGAGGGTCTTTTATGCCCGTCTGGCCGTCGAGTATGTAACTATGCGGCACAACCTCTAGGATTTCGCGGTTAGCGGGCACCTTGCCTGTTGTAGCTACTTCTTCGATGCGTCGTAAATCTTCACTATTGATTTCATGATCTGCCATCCCGACAGCAATCATACCGTCGGCTTTCGTACTAAGTATGTGCGAGCCATTAATACTCATCGTGGCATCGTTTACCTCGTAACCACTCATTCGTTCGGCCTCACCAAGCGCCTCATCGATCGCATGTGCTGGACCGGCGAGATTTACTACTGTTCCTTTTCTCATTCCTGTGTTTGGCGCTTGTCCGACTCCCACGATCGTAGGGGTTCCGGTCGCCGGATCGACGTGTCCCACCACGCAACGAATCATCGTTGTTCCGACATCAATACCGACTGCATATCGATTTTGTTCTTGCATATACCGCTATTATAGCATAGCGCTTACGGATACCTTATACTGCTAACGTTAAGATTTCTGCACCGTTTTCAGTAATCAGAACAGTGTGCTCGAAATGAGCCGCAAGACTCCCGTCGCGCGTCACATATGTCCACCCATCATCAAGTTGCGCAATCGCTTCACCCCCAAGTGTTGCCATCGGCTCAATCGCGATGGTATCGCCAGGTTTCAGTAGTACCCCCGTACCTTTTCGGCCATAATTTGGTATATCGGGTGGCATGTGCATCGAGAGCCCGACACCATGACCCACCAACTCACGGATAATTCCCAATTTTGACGCCCGCAATACTGCCTCAATGGCAGCAGAAATATCGCCAGTATAGACCGGTCCTTTAATCGCATCGATTCCCGCATAGAGGCTACGCTCTGTTGCGGCAAGCAGGTGCTTGGCTGCCCCCGTCGGCTGCTCATCAACCATCATCGTAAAGGCGCTATCGGTCTCCATTTCTTTATAGGTTATGACAAGATCAAAACTCACAATATCACCCTTTTGCAGCACATAATTGGTCGGGATACCATGCACAATCTCTTCATTTACACTGATACAGATCACTCCTGGAAAGTTTACATCTTCAGTAAGGTATGTTGCGCTCGCACCATAGTCAGCAATTTTCTGCGATACAAACGCATCGATCTCTTTTTCCGATAGACCTGCGTGAACATAATCCCTAAGATCAGCAAAAATACGAGCTAAAATACGACCACCTTGACGCATTGCCTCGATTTGTACCGGCGTTTTTTGGCCGGTGACTAATTCTGGCATACCTCACTTACCTCGGCGTAGATACGATCATGGACTTCGCCTGCAGTTCCGGTGCCGTTGAGGTGGAGGATCCTGATGCCCTCCTCCGCAAAGATACCGAGTACCGGATACATTTTTTGACGATAAATTGTCATACGCCTAGCGATTGTCTCTGGCGTATCTTCCATGCGACCACGTAATTCAAGACGTTTCATAATTTCTGCTTCTGGAACTTCAAGCACAACTACCAAATCGATGGACTCATTATTTTTCTCGAGATACTTTGCTAACCACGCAGCCTGCTCTTTAGTGCGTGGGAAGCCATCGACGATGATATTCTTGAAATGCTTAGCCTTCGCATCCTGAACAGCCTTATCGAACACGTCATAGGTTAGCTCATCACTGACAAGTTCACCAGATTTCAAGACGGCAATTACTTTTGGATCATCACTTGCGCGCAGCATTTCACCGGTACTCAGCCATTTCCATCCCTGACGGACGGCAAGCATCTGACCTTGCATACTTTTCCCCGCACCAGTTGGACCAAACAAAAGAATCATTCCGTATCTCCCTTCGTATTTCTACTTTGCTAATGTCTCTTTGACAATTGCTGCAATCAATGCACCGTCGGCAGTATTCCCTGCCGTTTGTTTTACCGCCCCTATTACCTGACCCATGGCAGATGGATCATTCACACCAAGCTCGGTAACTTTTGATTCGACAAGCGCGCGTATATCGGCTTCGCTCATCTGTTCCGGCAAAAACTTCGCAAGCACTGCCGCTTCGTTTTCCTCGGGTTCCGCTAGCTCAGGTCGGTTATTGTCGCGATAAAGCTTAGCACTCTCGTTACGCTTTTTTACTTCGCGAACGATTACTTTTTCAATTTCTTGATCGCTTAGCCCGACATCTCGTTTATTTTGCGCCACCTCTTCATTGAGGATCGCCGCCCTGAGATTTCGCAGCGTCTCGCCCTCAAAACGATTGCCGCCAAGTAAGGCGGCTTTCATTTCATCGGCGATGCGGTCTTTGAGGGCCATACGCTGCTAGCGGATTCCTAGTCGCATCTTTGCTAGCTTATCGGCTTTGCGCTCTTTACGAATAATCGCCTTTGCGCGACGCTCAGTCTTGCTGAGTGGTTTACTAAAACGCATGGCTGCTTTTGCTTCAGCGAGTACGCCGCTCTGCAACACCTTGCGGTTGAAGCGACGAATAATGTTTTCGTTCGCCTCTCGTTCATCTTTACGTGTAACTTGTACCATATCGCTCACATTGTAACAGATTAGTTGTCTCTATGCAACGATCTAACGCTCGTCTTTTTGGTGATACAGTGGTTGACTTTATTTAATACTTATGCTATAATTAATACCATGAGTAGCATTCGTGAACATCTTGACACAAGCACAATTCATCGCCTTCAAGAAGTTGCAGACCCAAAAAGAACCGCAGCTGCTATGGCACGCATTGCCGGTGCCCCTATAAAAACAGAGAGCCTAGCTCAAGCAGATGCCAGCAAGGTGGGGTTTGAACCAAAACTACCAGCTACAGATATGGTGTCTCAACAAGAAAGACCCGTCCCCCGTCCTCGTCCCCTCGCTCCAGGTGTGCGCTATGTTCGAGTACCAAGCATACAGGAGATACTAGCTGCAAAAAGTGCAGCAGCCGAAGAAAGACGTTTGGCTGAAATCGCTGCGCTGGCAGCCGAGCAGCAGGCAGAGCTTGCTGCCGAACGTAAGGCGGCTATAGAAGCAGCGTATATTGCTGATCACCCCGATGAATTCAATAATCCTTGGGAAGACTACCGTGAGGAACATGGGTTAGACGATCTGAGTTACCCACAGCTGGTAGCCGACGAGATACGTAGCGGACATGCAGCCTACCAAAGAGATCGGCGCAGAACTGCAGATACAAGAGATTACGACGGCATTGTCCCCTTTGACACAACCGATGACACCTCAGACGATGAAATTTCCGACCCTCTCAACGGTTTTTCGGTCCGCGATCCTCGACCTTCGCAATAATCATCCGATCTCTCTACTCTTCTCCGCTATCTTTTCCCATTTCTAGCCTGACAAGTCTTCCTTCAACTCGTTTTACACCTCGCCATTCATTCAGTAGTGGTTGTATCCACACCGATACTACCTCGCCGGGTTCAACAAACCATGACTCATCAGCCGAAAAAGCGACAACATCTAGCCCTCCTCCTAGATAATCTTGTAGTGACAATTTGAGGTGCTGGCCGTCATTCCCCATGCGACGTATCGAAACAACCTGGACCGCATCAATTTTTACTATCGGCTCAGGGTTACCATTGCCAAACGGTTCTAACTGACTAATCTCATGTAGCAGGCCTTCGTTTAGTTGCGCGAAGTCTGCCGTTACCACATCCTCACTCAGTAATAACAAGGGAGGCTGAGGTGGTAACTGCAAAGAGCGAAAATAGTCATTGAGATGCTTCCGAAACGCCTCGATATTTTTTGTTGGCAACGTTACACCGGCAGCTAGCTTATGTCCTCCGCCTTTTGTGATCAAACGATCCGCTGCACGAATTGCATCTGCTGCTGAGAAACCACCATAACTTCTCGCAGAACCTTTTGACTCACCGCCCATTTCCTGCAGGACGAAGGTGGGTTTTTTGTATTTTTCAAGTAATTTCGCCGCGACAATGCCCACAATGCCATGGTTCCAGTCGGGGTGACTGACTACAAGCACCGGATCACCCTTGTACGTTTCAGCCTGTTTAGTGGCCAGCTTATGGATTTCATCCTGTTCCGCCCTGCGCTGTTTATTTAAGGCATCGAGTAGTTCAGCCTTTTCAAGCGCCTCGAGACCATTTGTTGCCAGTAACATCTCCTGCGCATGGCGGGCTGTTTCCAGACGACCAGCAGCATTGAGACGCGGTCCGAGCATAAACCCAAGACTTCGAGCGTCTACCTTACTTGGCTCAACCCCACTTACTGCCATAAGCGCCTTGAGACCAGGCCGCCGCGTCTTTGCAAGCACTTTGAGTCCCCAAAATACGTGCAAACGATTCTCGTCAACGAGCGTCACGACATCACAGATCGTACCAAGTGCAACCAGATCAAGAAGCCACTTTTCCTGACCATATGGCAGGCCATCGAGACGTGTTTGCAGCGCCTGGATAAGCTTAAACGCCACACCTACCCCCGGAAGATCGAGAAATGGGTAAAGTGGTTTTGTTTTCATTTGTCTTGTCAGCATCATACCGTGGTAGCGACGAGGATTATCCTGGAGCAACCGCTTCGGATTAACAACTGCTATAGCTGGAGGCTGTGTCAAAGCCACATTATGGTGATCTGTTACGATAACATCGACGCCAAGCTCGTTCGCGCGCACGATTTCTTTTTCGCTCAAACTGCCGCAGTCTACAGTCAGTATGAGTTGAGCGCCGCTCGCCGCGATACGCTCCACCGCGTCGACCGTCATACCGTAACCCTCAACAAAACGATTGGGAATAAACGTCTCCACAAACCGAAAACCAAACTGACCTAGCGCATCGACGAGGAGAGTTGTTGCCGTCAAACCATCAATATCATAATCACCATAGATCGTAATACGCTCCTGTTTTTCGCGCGCCGCCACGAGACGATCGACCGCTTTTGCCATATCCGGCAACAGAAACGGGTCGTGTCTCTTCCCATAGTCGGGATGCAAAAAAGACTCGCGCGTTGCATCTTGCAACCCGCGAGCTCGCAGAATCTCTTCAAATAATGACATTATGGCTGGATATCAGTTGAGGTGCGCTTCGGTCGACCAGCACTCGTTTGTTGCTGTGACTTTATAACGATGCTCTGAAGCTCCTTGAAAATCGGAAACTGTTTATTTGTCGAGTATATTTTGGTATTACCTTGCTTCTCGCCAGTCAAAAAACCGACTTTTTCGAGACGTTTCAGCTCACGCTGGATATTACCCGGATCTTCCTTGATCAGCTTTGCAAGCCCGCGGACGTGAGTATGGAAATCAGGGTACTTTGCGTATACCACCACTATCTTTCGGCGTACCCTTGATGTAATGAAAACGTCTAGCATCGAACCCTTTCAGCTCACTTCCCTATAAATACTGTTGCTTTTTATTCTACATTTCTGTGAATGTCTTTGCAACCCTTTTAGCGCCAATTGAGAACGATTTGGTTAATTTTTGCTACCGTCTCCTCGTGCGACGGTATCTCATTATCCTCAAAGTAGTGGTTTATTCCCAAAAAGTTCTCCTTCACATCGAGGATATGGAGCTCGTCTGCAGCGACGTGAAGCACGTCAACAGCGGCAACCGTCGCTACGGCGGCAGCAATGACAAGTCGCTGAACACGTATGGGTTTAAGATAATCGATTGCGACACTGATGATCGAGCCATCTGCAAATCCATCGGCCACCAGAATAATAGTTCGGTTGCGAAGTAAGTCTTCGTCGATCATTCCTCCCTCACCAATGAGCCGGTTAATCCGATTGAATGCAAGGCGCTTTTGCTCATCAAGATATCCATGAAATTCACTTGTATATTCATCTATCTCACCCTGCGAAAACATCCCATTATAGGTAAAGTTTCCTCCTTCTGACACCGCGCCAAAGCTCGTTGACTCACCAGGCACATCAATATTCTCTGTGACAAGCATGGTCAAAACACAGTGGAGTTGAGATGCTATTTGTTCACCCACCAATACCCCACCATCACTCAGTGCAAGAACAACGCAGTTTTCGTAGCGATATTTTTCTATTAGCCGAGCGGCGATTAGTTGCCCAGCCTGCGCTCGTGTCTCAAAATACATATGCTTAGCATACCAGTTCGTCGGATATCACGGCAAGGTATAATAGGCTTCATGTACTATTACGAGGTAGCCCCTGTGCGCATTATTCGCGCCAAGCAAGCGTGCTTTACCTATCACCATGACCAAATCTTATCTATCGGCCAGTTGGTGAGTGTTAGCGTCGGCAAGCAAATCTTAACAGGAATTATTATTCGTAATGTCTCTCGACCAAACTATGAGACAAAAGTAATTTCTTCAGTACTACCCTTGCCACCGATTCCAAAGCAACTCATTGATACCGCATGCTGGATGAGTAGCTACTATGCGACTCATCTCGCAACCGTCTTACAAATGGTCTTGCCTCGGGGTATCACAAAAAAAAGGCGCATCTCAGCTTCCCGCGACCTTAGTTTCTCACGAGATCGAACACATTTTTTACTCAATGAAACGCAGTCCCTGGCTGTAGATACTCTGAACTCAATAGAAGTTGGTACGGCAATCTTGCACGGTGTTACTGGCAGCGGAAAAACTGCAGTTTATATTGAGCACGCCAAACACATCCTATTGAGAGGCAAATCAGTTATCGTCCTTGTCCCAGAAATCGCGCTTACTTCACAACTGCTCGCAGAGTTTCAACAGCATTTCCCCTCTATTATTGTTTCTCACTCTCAACAGACAGAAGCAGAGCGGCATCGTGTATGGCAACAGGTCTTGGATAGTCTTAGCCCGGTCATTGTTATCGGACCGCGATCGGCGCTATTCCTCCCTATTAAATCAATAGGCGCTGTCATCGTCGACGAAGCTCACGAGCCATCATACAAGCAAGATCAAGCTCCCCGTTATTCTGCACTTCGTGTTGCAAGTGTGCTAGCACGTGCTCACGAGGCACACGTGATCCAGGGGACTGCAACACCACTGGTAAGTGAATATTACCTCGCATCGATGGCACATCAACCCGTGCTCACCATGCGAGAGCGTGCTGTTAAAAAAACTCTTGAACCAAACATAGAAGTTGTAGATATGACCAATAAAGCCCTTTTTCGTCGCCATCGTCTCTTCTCAGACTCTCTCATTCAAAACCTTACCGAAACGCTTGCCGCCGGTCATCAAGTCTTGCTTTTTCACAACCGAAGAGGGAGTGCTGCAATCACCCTCTGTGAACACTGCGGCTGGTCAGCCCTCTGTCCCGTCTGTGGTACCCCCCTCACTCTCCACGCCGATCTGCATCGATTGCAATGTCATGTGTGCGGCAAAAATAATAGAGTGCCTACTGCATGTCCGAGTTGTCATGGCGCCGAAATTATTCATAAAGGGATTGGCACAAAGCTAATTGAATCAGAAATTGCAAAACTTTTTCCAGAAAAAGTTATTGCAAGATTCGACGGTGACACCCAACTTGCCACAACCCTCGAAAAGCGCTATCAGGAGCTTTACGATGGGAAAATCGATATTATCATTGGCACGCAAGTAGTGGCAAAAGGCCTTGATCTACCTCACCTTAGGACGGTAGGAGTTATTCAAGCCGATGCCGGGCTCAGTCTCCCTGACTACATAGCGAGCGAGCGGACCTTTCAGTTGATCAGTCAGGTGATAGGAAGAGTTGGTCGATCAGCGCATAAGACATCAGTGATTTTGCAAAGTTATCAACCCGATCATCCCGCCATCAAGCTGGGTATCACCCAAAACTACCAAGAATTTTATCAGACGACTCTCTCCGAACGGCGTGGCCGAGGATTCCCACCGTTTACCTATCTATTAAAGCTTACCTGTATCTACAAAACTGAGAGAGCGGCCATCCGTAACTCGCAACAGTTAGCCAATACAGTCAAAAACTCGTTTCCACACGTTGCCGTCCTCGGACCAACTCCCGCGTTTTATGAACGACAATATAATTCCTACCGGTGGCAACTATTGGTTCAGTCAAAAAAACGTTCAACACTACTTGAAATTGTTTCTATCGTGCCGCCCTCGCATTGGCAAGTCGATCTTGACCCCTACACGCTACTGTAAAATACTTACTATCATCTGTTATACTGTGATAAGTGAAAAAAGATGCCATTATTACACTACCAAATCCTCACCTGCGCCAAAAATCTCGACGCATCCATGTTGTAACTGACGATATAAAAAAGTTAGTCCGCGATATGACCGATGCTAGTCTCGACTGGGAGGACTCACGTCCCCACGAGATCAGTGCAGCGCTCGCTGCAGTTCAGGTTGATCAGCTCGAACGTGTCGTGATCGTACGAAGTGATTTCGATGACAAAAGCGTGCGTGAGTTCATACCGCTTATCAACCCCGAGATCGTCAAGCTCGAAGGAGAAATCACACTCGCCGAAGAAGGCTGCCTTAGTGTAAACGGCTACTATGGCAAAGTACCTCGTCATTCAAAAGTTCGTATCAAAGCACTCAATCTCGAGGGTCACGAGGTCCGCTTCAAAGCCGAAGGCTTCTTGGCACGAGTTCTCCAACATGAGATTGATCATACCAACGGTATCTTATTTGTCGACCATATTAAGGACAACAAGGATGCCTTTTATCGACTCGACTCGAAAGGCGAGCTAAAACCACTCAACTATGAAAAAGATGTCGCCCGTAGTGTTCTTTGGGACTGAGGACTTCAGTCTCTACAGCCTCAAGACTCTTATTGAAGCAGGATTCCCTGTTGTGGCAGTTGTCACAAAACCCGATACAAAACGTGGACGTGACAGAGCCCTTACTCAACCCGCCGTGAAATCCTACGCCGAGGAACACGGTGTATTAGTTTTGCAACCGAGTAACCTCAGCGATATAACTCAGTATATTGGCTCACTTTCATCACCTGTTGGAGTGCTTGCCAGTTACGGAAAAATTATCCCGCAATCAATCCTTGATCTTTTTTCTCCGGGCATTATCAATATTCACCCCTCATTATTACCAAAATACCGAGGACCTTCCCCTATCGAGGCCGCCATCGAGCATCGCGATAGCCATACCGGCGTTAGCATCATGAAGCTTGTTGCCAAGATGGACGCCGGCCCTATATACACACAGGCTCCCTACGCTCTGGACCAAACGGAGTCAAAACCTGAACTATACAACACACTCGGACTCATGGGCGCAAATCTACTAGCACACACTCTTCCGTCGATAGTTGATGGCTCATTACAACCCACTCCACAGAACGAGAGTGAGGCAACATATTGTCCTCTTTTATCGAAAAAGGAATCGTTGCTCGACCCCAAAAAAATAACTCCTGGTGATGCAGAAGCGCGCATTCGTGCACATCTTGGGTTCCCGCGCACACGAATGACGATCGCCGGTCACCAGATTATTGTCACAAAAGCACACGCCGTGATGAGCAAAAGAACTCCACTCGACATTCAATGCAAAAACGGTGCTTACCTCTCGATAGACGAACTCATCGCTCCAACCGGACGTACCATGGATGCTAAGGGTTTTATCAATGGCTACTTGCGCTAGGCCGCAATCTGCTGCGATCCAGGTTGATCAATACCGAGGATTGCATCGCGATTAGCGATAATCTCAGCTTTGAGCTCTTCCATTGTTGAGGCGACGACCTGCTTATAGTCTGGCCGATTCAACCCCAGCCAACGAAGTGAGGCATACTCTGCAAGCACAACAAGTGGGGGGATATTTGCAGGCGCGCCAGCTTGTAATTGTTTGAAGACGGCATCTTCCTGATAGTTGGGTACATGACCAGCGATCCACTCATTCACCCTTGCTTCGTCGCGATCAATAAATGATTCAAACTCTGCTAGCTGAGCGTCGCTCAGACCCTCACTCAGCCTCGTTCCAACGCGAAGTTCAAGCTGTTCACGAAAGTGATCAAGAAAAGCCTTTTTCTGATCCTCGGGGAGGCTCCCGAGACCCACATCTTGCAAAAACTTATCATCCAATTGAAACATATTGCCAATTACTCCTTAAAAATCAGTATAGCACACTTGTTATGCAGAAGGTTGATCGCCCGATTCGGCCGCTTCGGCGGTTTGACCTTGAGAAGCATTTTCGGTGTCACTAGCTGAAATACGTGCATCGACTTCATAAAGCAGATCGAGCATCGCATCCATCTTCTTGTCATCAGACTCTAGTGACGATGCGGTCTCGTATGCTCGATGGAATAATTCTGGTGAACTATCGCCTGAATGGATTAGTCCGATAAGTATATCTATTTTATCCTCAGCAGACGCATTACCGTCTAAAGCTAGTTGTCTCGTTGTATCGACTATTTGTTCGCGTAGCGCAAGTAGCTCATCTCTATTCATCACTAACCTTCCCTTTTATACTTCTTATCCTTATGATACACCTATCGAATTGGCGCAACAAGCGCAGGTTCCTTATTCAGTGGTGTCCGTCCATAGAGACCGTGGGTCTTACGCTCCCCATAGCTGCGTCGACGACCTTGTGAATCATATTTCATCTGCTGACTAACAAACTCGCGCCCTACTTTTGTAAATTCAAACGTTACACCACCCGACGGCAAAGGCTTGATGATATACGATCCTGCAGGAGCATTGCGAAAGAAACGCGCAAGCAGTCGTTGACGTGTCGTTTCGTCCAAACGTCCAACCTCATAGGTAATAGCGGTTTGTAATCGCTGAAATGCTTCAGTATCTTTAGACCCGTCAAATCTCTCTTTTTTGATATTCATCTTATTCGCATCTCTCGCTGCGTAACCTCCCGGTCCCTTGTGATATGCTCCTTCATCATCAGAACGCCACGCCGAACCCCACCATGCCCCACCCAGATAGAGTGGTATTAAGCGATCAGCGTTTACATCGATATTTGCGCCAGCAACATACTTACCTACTCTTCTGTCTCCACCACTAGATGTTACTAAAGCACCGGTTGAACCGCTCACACCACTATAGCCCACACCGCCAGTTCCACCTCTTGCGTGGGTAACCCGTATCCCCACATTACTATCGTCAGAGCCCGCGCCACTCCAACGTGATACATCACCAAGTCCACCTATTGCAGCCATCGCTGAAGCACGTACATAAAAATTCGGTCCATCGGTATTTGCTCCTCCATGGGAATAGTGTTGTGTCGTTAATATCAAATTAAGGTCATTGACAATTCCCCATCCTGGATAACGTTCGGCAGACCTCGCATCAAATCTTGTCATACCCCTAAACACGTCTGATTGTGGATTCTGGTCAAGTGCCTCTTGATATCTACTCAAGTAGTGTCGAGATATGCCCAGCGTGTCAACGTCGTTACGTTGTATGCCGACCTCATGATCGCCGTTCATTCTACCATCTTCCATGGCCACCTGTAATGCCATAAGTGCAGTATCAACCATATCTGCGGCAACATAACCGATTACGCCACCGGTCGCTTCAACTGTATCCTTATTGTATTCGTTTTGAATAACAGCCAGCTTAAGCTGAGGAAAGTTAAGACGAGCACGTTCAATCTCAGCAAGTGTTTTAGCGATTGCTTGAGCCTGCTTTGGATCACCCTTTGCTACATCGAGCCAGTTTACATTGAGAAGGAATGTCGTTTTCTCAAGTGAAGGGGGATCTTGCTGAGCATAAAGAGAGAGCACTTTATAGATATTCTCTGACTCAAATGCTGCTCCAACGGGTAAAACGACTATCGATTTTGTCTCTGGTGAAAGAGTTGCCAGTTCCGGCGTATTCTTTACAAAATCAACTATCTTTCTCAACCCATCCGCTCCCCGCCTCCTCTCCAGCTCTGATCTATACCAATCAAGTTCATGTTTTGGATTTAGATCGGCGGAAGAGTCGGTAAGTAAACTTGGTGAACGCTCGGACCGCATCTGCTCAATAGCCTCTAGAGAGAGTTGGCGGTGTCCATATTCTCCGCTGGCCCCACCACCATAGCCATACGGGCCTGGATCTCCGTTGCGGCGCTTAACAAGCGCTTCAAGCGGCCGGCGAAGTACCAGTGGTGGCATCACGATGGGCTCAACGACACGATCGATACCCTCATGAACAGGGGGAGTCAGCTTATAATGCGGTACTACTTGCTTTTCGTGTGTCGTGACTGTATCTGCCATTGAATGTAGCGTGTTATGCCCAGTAATCGTTGCGAGTGGACGGATGTGAAGCTCTCCGTTTTGGCTCATACCATTTGTCTGCACCACCTCAGCATAGGCACCATGAAAGACTGCATGGCCATTCTCGATCGTAAAGATTCCCGGTGGCATGACGCTTGGGTCGGTTGGGATGTCGATTACCCCATCGTGCGCATGAACATCCAAGATAATCGGCATGGCCTGTGTATCCCTCGACAATGAAACTGCTAGTTTGAGATGCCCCTGGTCAGCCTCAGTCGCCCAGTTTGTGTGTTCGAGACCATGGAAAGATCCGTTTCCTGTCATTGTGGCGACACTCATTTGGACAGTACCGTTAGTTGTTACGCCCGTACTATTTGCTCCACCCCAGTGAAGACCAAGTTCATTTTTGTCAAACTTTGGTGCCGGAGTATTGTTGTCATACCAAAAATCTCGTCCGGCCGGTGTCCCGACACCTGGATGATTTACCAAAAATTGCTTTGCTGTCACTTGCTGCGTAACGCTATGGGGCGTATTGACGGTACTTGTAGTATCCACAACGCTAATATTTGCGTGCTGCAAGTCAGCTAGGGAAGCAGTGGTGAACGTACCGTTGGGATTGGTCGTGAGATTGTCTGCTATTTTTGCTCCTGTCGGGTCAGTAATAAAGAGCGAACCATTTGGATTAGTTGACATTGTATAGTTCGATGGCAGCTCAAGTGCACCACTGTGCGTACCGAGGTTTAGTTGATTATAGGTACTACTTGGCGCGATAACATTCGCGCTTGTCCCAGCTCCAGTTTGACCATGAAACCACCCTTCAAGTACTGTCTGCGTTCCATCAGGAGATGGTGCACCCCCATGCACCATATGCTCAATGAGACCATCATATGAGGGGTTAGCAAATGCAACTCCTTCTTGTACGCCAACGCTAAACAATGAGCTAACAATAACGCCCTGGGCAGCCGCCGTAGCAACTCGACGAGCCTTAAGGCGTTGAAATGCCTTATCTTTTGCGCTCATATCTTGCTGGATCGACTCTACCGCGCTCACGCAGCGTTGCAATGCCTGATTTACGGTATCACTATCGGTCATTCCGAGTGAAGAACGATATGCAGGATCAAGATCAGCCAAATGACCTTCGAGTGCTTTCTTGGCACGCCCACGAGCAATATCGAGTAGCCCCATCTCAACCGATCTCTGCCCCTGTGAGTAAGAGAATAGCTCACTCCCTTTCGCATCAGATATGTCAACCCGCGCCTGCACGCCAGCAAGTGCTTCATACATAGCCCTGACTTTTTCGGGAGTATCGAGGCCACCCTCCATCAGCCGATTTAGCTCATCGGTCGTTTGCTGCGCGCTAACCGTCTCATACATTGTTTCTTGCATCTCAGCACGACGCTTGCCGTTAACGAAATCTCTCCCTTGAGTTACCTCACGCGTATGCTGCGTTCGCTCTTCTTTGACGCGTTTATTTTCCCTGAGCGCACCGAGTGTTCCCCCCATCACTCCTGGAATGAGTGTTACGCCGGTCGCTTTCAGGACCGTTCCACGACCCACCCTACTAATAGTGAGAGCAAGCGCAGCGGCAATACCGACTGTTTCGGGTCCAACGAGCGATCCGATCTTTGACTGCTGCATCTTTTCCATGACTGAGTCAATTTTGCCATAGTCCACTTTGTAACGCGCACTCTCTCGTGCTTCACCAGAGTAAATCTTCATGCCTTCAAGTACTTGTTCGATGCTCTCACCATGCGCTACCATACCTTTGACAGCTTCCGCTATCGCGAGTAGATTATCGACACGAACTTTGCCTTCCCCAATGAGAGGACCGTTTTGTTGTCCGCCAAACCGTTCGAGCAAGCGACCACGCTCCTCACGAAGTGCAGTTGCATCTGTGATTTCACCAGATACATATCTGCGAATAAGATCTTTTGTGGCTACGGCAAACTCAGTATCTGGAGCGAGTTCTTTTCGTTGTTCACCTGCCGTAGTATGGACCGATTCATCATATTCTGAACTAAATCGATCAACAAGTGCCATCTGCGCATCGACACGCTGGTCACTAGTGTACCCGTCGTTCAGTAGGTTGATATCCTGCCCCTCACTGATGCGCTCAAGTGCATGTTTCTTATACTTTAAGATATAGAATTCACGTGCAAGACTTCCCTTCCAGGCATTCCTCAAAAACCTCTTGATTTTGCCGCCAGGAGCATTTAATTCTTCTGTCAAGCGGGCTTCTGCTGCATAACGAGCTGCGTCTTCTGCATCCACTGACTGATCCACAAAAGAGAGCTTTAGTTCAGAAGGCGCTTTTGGCTCATCGGCTGCGTCCTCGCGTGCGATAGGCATCTCTGGCTCTGTGGACGGCGAAATATCAGTCGTCGGCTCATCCGATGTCTCATCATCTGGCATATCTGGTCCCTCTGCGGGAGCCTCATCTTCATGCGTGTGCGCATCATGCCGTTGCATGTAGGCATCTTGGTCTACATCGTCGCCGGTATGGTCATCTACGACGGTACCCGGCTCATTACGATCCGCTAAGCCATCGCGGATTTGATCTGCGAACGCAGCGATGTCTTCGAGTTGCGACTGACTCACAAACCGCCCGCCAACTCTTTCTCCTGCCCTTCCCTCGTGCGCGGCTGTTGTCCCAGCCGCATACTGGACACGATCGTTACTTGCCACGTGAAGTTGCCCATTAATAAGATCGCTCACTTCACCAGCAATCTCTTTATTAGTCATTGTCAGATACTTCGCACGCTCTGCTTGCGCTTCAGCAGTATACGTATCGTGCCGCGCCTGTCGCTCAGACATACTTCTCTACTACGCTTCCTCTCCTAAATAGAGATCACGAAAACGCAACATTGTTTGCAGTGTCACTTTCTGAATGTCAACCCCGGACTCACCAACAAGTCGTTGGACTTCTTCATCTGACGCACCGCTATCGAGCAGGGAGTTAAGTGCATCCATTTTATCTTCTGGCATCGCCTCAAGGATTGCTCTGTCAATCTGGTTCAAGAGTCGTGTCCGAATATCATCAATGACGGTCTCTCGGACCCCCTCTTCCTCAAGCCCCGGGAGCTGCTTCTTATCAAGCATATCATTGATAAAATCATTCATCGGATCTTGTTGCATGGCGACCTATCCTCTTGTCATTTTTTCTCTATATTTTGATGTATATTACTTACTTGGTTATGGTAACACAGGGTTTACCACAAGCGCAATACTATTTCTCTCCCGTGATGAGTTGCTATTTGTCATTTTTATTGTGTTAATTGTATTGACTTTTTATACTATTTATGCTTATAATGATAATATAAACATATAAAAATCAAAAAAGGAAATCCCTCATGAAAGAAACCTACCAGCCTCGACACGCCGCTCCCGAAGAGAGCAAGCCAGCCGATGAAGAATACACTGGCCGACACGAAGCTCCCACAACCAGCACCGGAGATCGTATCCGTGACTTTGGCCTTAACGCCGCACAAGCATCTGAGCGAGTCGCCTCATTTGTTGACAGTAAGCTACTTGCGGGTCGTGAACGACTTGAGCGCGGTAAAGCAATACTAGGTAATATCGGCCGAGGAGTGCTCGGATTGACCGTTATTGCTGTTGAGGGTGCGGGAAAAGTGGGTACGAGAGGCGTGGAATCTGTCAAAAATGATATCAAAAGTAATGTTGGCTTTTCTAGGGACGTTGTTTATGAAGCACTCAACTCTGCAAAGGAGAACGTAACCGATGCTACTAAAAAAACTGGCAACTTACTTGACCGTGCCGGTCAGTGGGTGGCCGATGGCAGCGAAAAAGTTGGCAACAAGATCAATAAGGGTGCTGAGTACGTTTCTGATGTTGCGGGTGCCTCTAAAGAGGCGATGGCAAACTTTCGTAAACGCTTAGAAAAACGCGCAAATGAGGCTGAGACACGAAGATGGGGTCGACATGCGAAATGGATGACTATGAAACGAAATGTTATTGAAAGCGCACGTTCCGCACGAAAGAGTGTTGAGTCATTTGCAGGCGATACCCATGAAAAATCAAAAGCGGCGGCTAGACGCGCGCGTATCCTTGGTCGAGTAGCAATGGCCCGCGGTCAAGCCCGCTATCATGAGTTACGTGCCTCAACGACCGCCGCAAAGGAAGCATTTGTTACCACCCGTGACACTCACCGTGAACAAAATCGTTTCTAACAAGTATAATAAAACGACAGTAGTAGCCCAATAAGAACAGAAGGTAGATAAAAAATAATATGAACCAGCAACAACCCCCCCTTATTACCCGCGAATCTCTGGCGCTCATCGGTATTCAGCTTGCCGACGCGAATGCGGATACCCTGATCGAGCAATTCAATAGCACACTTCAAGAACGCATTGGCACAGAAGTAACCAATATTCTCGATGATAATCAGCTAAAAGAATTAGTAGATGTCCAGGAGTCTGGAAACACGCAGGCCGTACAAGACTGGCTTGTTGCAAACGTCTCTGATCTCCAAGAGATCGCTCAGGATGAATATGATATTCTTATGGGTGAAATAGCCGCCAATGCAGACAACATACAATAGAGAAGCCCTCTAAGTCTTTCCGTAGAAACGTACCCTATTTGAGGGTACGTTTTACGAGTTCGCGGGTAAAGAACTCAAGTGTATCACCGATCTCAAGTGAGAGTTTTTTGTGAGTCTTGAGACTCAACCCGCACATTTCACCCTCAAACACCTCTTTGGCTTCTTGTTGCTGTCGCTGCACACTCACTACTTCGACTTCGGCGAGCTGATCACCTGCATGCTTTGCGCGGACAAGCAAGCCGGTAGTCACTTTACCATGTGTTACTTCACCGCCACATATCACTTCGTCTCTTACGGTCCTAAATATACCCTTCAGTGTCATCGTACCAACTTCTGTCTCAACAACTTCAGGCACAAGTAGTCTTTCTATAGTGTTTCGCGCATCATCAAGGAGCTCATAGATCACCTTATAGAGTCTCACCTCTACTTTATCTCTTGCGGCAAGTCGCTTCACTGCAGGCGGCAACTCGATATTAAATCCGTAGATAATAGCACTTGAACTACCCGCAAGTCGAACATCGTTCTCGGTGATATTACCCACCCCACTACCGATAATTCTTAGATTCACTTCACCACCCGTGTCTACCATACGTAGGCTATCCATTACTGACGTCAGCGAACCCTGCACGTCAGCTTTCACGATAACATTCAGCTCTTGGGTGTCGTGCTTTTGTGTCATAAGTTTTAGGAGATCAGCACCAGTTACGTTTGTACTGGCGGCAAACTTTTCGGCCTCTTGGCGCGCTCTCTCGACGAGCAGCCTCGCTTCACGTTCGTTTTTTACAGTGGTGAACACATCACCAAATTGTGGTAACACTTTGAACCCGGTGACTGTCACGGGCGTCGATGGACCCGCTGACTTCAGTGGTTTCCCTGCAAAATCAAGCAGAGTCCTGACTTTTCCATAAGAGATTCCTGCAACGAGGAAATGTCCAGGTTTCAGCATACCCTGTTCAACCAAGAGACCCACTACTGATCCGCGACCTGTTTCCATGTGGGCTTCAATGACAAGACCTTCCGCCGGCACATCAACATCGGCTCGTAGTTCTTCCATATCCGCGACCAACAGTACCATATCAAGAAGCTTATCCAGCCCCTCGCGCGTTTTTGCACTTACTGGCACCATCACCGTATCACCGCCCCATTCTTCGGGGTTAAGTTGGTGTTCGCTTGCTAGCTGCGCCTTGACCATATCGACATTTGCAGCTTCTTTGTCGATTTTGTTTATCGCCACAACAATTTTTGCGTTAGCAGTTCTTGCAAATCGAATTGCCTCGATTGTTTGTGGTTTTACTCCATCATCGGCCGCAACTACAATCACCACCACATCTGTAAGTGTTGCGCCATGCTGACGAAGTGCAGCAAACGCTTCATGGCCTGGAGTATCAAGTAAGGTAATAGGTCGGTTATTTCGCACAGTCTGATACGCAGATATATGCTGCGTTATCCCGCCAGCCTCACCAGCGACAGTCTTAGTGCTGAGAATCGCGTCAAGCAATGAGGTTTTTCCATGGTCGACGTGGCCCATTACTGCGACGATTGGTGGTCGATCGACAGCTCGTTCCGACGGAGTATGAAGCCGTTGTACTGCTGTCGTATCAACCTGTTTACGTTGCAGCTCCACATCAAGACCGAGCTCACCCACGATAATAGTAGCGGTCTCAAAATCAATGCGCTGGTTGATTGTCGCCACAATACCGTTTTTAAACAGTTCTCCGACAAGTTGTGTCACGGGAAGATTAAGCGTTTCGGCCAGCTCACCTACCGTGATTGAATCAGCGATAATGAGCGTTTTCTTCTCTGGCTGGCTCATGGCTCTCCTTTCCGTCTCTATCAAAGAAACTATTTTATATATGCGTAAGCTTATTTCTTTTTACCGGCGAGACTCAGTGAAATCTTGCGATTTTCCTTATCGACATCAAGAATAACAAACTCTTTGCGTTCATTGAGCGTAAAGACTTTTTCTGGGTCGACATCACTGCCACTCCCTAGTTCAGAGATATGGACAAGTGCTTCAACTGCTGGACTGATTTGCACAAATGCGCCGAATGGTGTAATGCGCGTGACCGTTCCTTCTACTTTTTCGCCCTTCTTGAATTTTTCAACCTCATCAAGCCATGGGTCCTTTGTGAGCTGCTTCATGCTCAAGCTAAGTCGTTCTTTATCGATTGAGATGATCTTAGCTTCGATTGTCTGACCAACTTTCACATAATCACTTGGATTATTGACACGCTCCCAGCTGATCTCAGAAATATGCACGAGCCCCTCAATGCCATCGACATTCACAAATGCTCCGAAATCTACAACACCCGTCACCACGCCATTAACCGTATCGCCAATCTTTAACTTCTCAAATCGAGCTGCTAACCCATCTTTAATCGCTTCTTTCTCGCTAAAAATGAGTTTGTTTACTTTTCGATCGCAGTCCAAAATCCTTACTTTCAAAGATTGACCAACGAGTGCATTAAGGCGAGCTAAGATCTCATCTTTGTCGGCACTTCCTACGCGTGGGTAATGCTCAGCAGAAAGCTGCGATACTGGCAAGAAACCACGTACGCCCTCGTATTCGACAAGCATACCGCCGCGATTTGCATCGTAAGGGGCTACTTCGATGATCTCTCCCTCATCCATCTTTGCCTGAACTTCTTCCCAGCCACGATCCTTTGCAGCTTTCCTCAGACTCAGTAAGCTGTAACCGTTGTCCAACTCCGCATCTACCACACTGGCAGTCACTTCGTCGCCGATATTCAACTGACGGCTAAATCCAACTTCACGGCGGGGCACATAACCGACACCCTGTGCTCCAAGATCAATCAATACTTCATGTTTTCGGACCGTAAGAACATGTCCGATTACTACCTCACCTGCAGTAAGTTGTTTAACGCTGTCACCCGCAAGCAGGTCATCCATTGTGATAGTGGCTTTTGTTGCCATAAATAAGTTATCAATGAAATCCGTCACTCTATAAAAAGAGCACGAACTCACCAAAACTCCTCTCTTATAGTTGCTATTATTTTCTTAGTGCTCGCAAAAAAATGCTCGCCCAAGACTCATCTCTTATTGTACACTAGTGAGCGCTCTCAGTCTAGAGTATGGCACGTGAACGTCGATAGGCCGTCACAGAACCCGCTAACAACCCAGCACCCAGAATGCCAGCAAACATATCCTCCGCGGGGCCGGTATGAGGCAAGGATGAACCACCTGTGCTCGAGTATGATGACGTCCCACTTGTGGTCTGTGATGAATCGGTAGCGGGTGAATTCGTTTTGTTCTCAGCAGCAGCTGCGGCATTCTGATCCTGAGCTTTTTGTTCCTCCCTCTTCTGGGTATTGCCTGTTGTCTGATTTGTTTGGTTATCGCTGTTTGTAGATGCCTGACCCGTCGAGGTAGATTGATCGCTCGAAGCTGTTTGGTTAGTATTTTGCGCAACTACCGCCGCGGAGGTATTTCGACGGATAAAATAAATACCCGCTACTAATAATGCTACTAATGTCGCCCCCACCAGCACATATCCGAGAACCGAACCCTGCTGTCGTAACCGTGTCATATGCACCTCTCAAGTTATTGCTCATTATTATATCCTCTTTGAGAGTAAAAGGCAATTTATTTTTTATGCTACACTGGAAATATGTTGATAACAATTGATACGGGTGGGACAAAAACTCTTGTGGCGTCATTTGGTAGTGATGGCAAAATGGGAGAGTCGATCAAATACCCCACACCAGCAGACCCAAAGGAATATGCAACTACTTTAAAGAATGTTGTGCGTGAACAATACGGACAAAAAAAAGTCGATGCGATTATACTGGCACTACCTGGCGTCGTGAAAGACGGGGTTGCAGTATGGTGCCCCAATATTGGAAGCGGCTGGATAGATGTACCCATTGCCAAAATGCTCCACGATATCCTTCCAGATGTACCGCTATTGATTGAAAATGATGCCAAGCTCGCAGGACTAGCCGAGACACGGAGCCTACACCCGATTCCTACCTGCTCGCTCTATGTCACCATCAGTACAGGTATCGGAACCGGTGTTATTACTAATGGACGTATCGATCCAGGCCTGCGCAACAGCGAAGCTGGTCACGCATTGATTGAATATGATGGTAAGGTCCGGCAGTGGGAATCATTTGCCTCCGGCCATGCCATTGTCAAGACCTACAAAAAATATGCAAGAGATATCACCAGCAAACGCACCTGGCATCAGATCTCCGATCGCATTAGCCGTGGTTTCCTCGCTGTTATCCCCATTATTCAGCCGGACATCGTTATTATTGGCGGAAGCGTCGGAACCTATTTTGATCGCTACGGCGATATGCTGGTCGATATATTACGCGAGCACCTGCCGCCTCATATCCCCTGCCCCAAGTTTGTCCAGGCTCAACACCCAGAACAGGCAGTAATTTACGGATGTTACTATTATGGCAAAGACTTCCTGGCTGATAGAGCAGCTCAAAGCCAGTAAAGATAATCCCCTTAATTTCACCAAGGGAACGACTTTTGGCTGGGATTATTCCACGCATACCGTCACCTACGACCCCTCGCGTCGCAAGTGTGACGCGTATCTCTTGCACGAAGTAGGCCATGCGATACTAGGACATCAAGGGTACCAGACTGATACACAATTACTTGAGATGGAACGAGCCGCCTGGGACAAAGCCCGAGAGCTCGCCGATATGTACCAAATCATCATCGATGATTCCGACATCGAGGAGTCACTTGATACCTATAGAGACTGGCTACATAGTCGTTCTCTCTGTCCTCACTGCAACTCAACCGGGCTACAGGCTGCGTCAAATCACTACCGCTGCGCCGCCTGTCAGCATGAATGGCGCGTCAATGAAGCGCGAACCTGTGCCCTAAGGCGATATAGCACTAAAAAACGTTCGCGCTAACGAACGTTTTTTAGTCTATTTCGACTCCTATTTGTCCAGTGGCTTACTTTTCAGTTGCTACTGTCTTTTTTGTGCGACGTGAAATGCGTCCACCTTTTGCGCCCGCGATACGAGCGAGTTGTGGGTTTGCAGCAAAACCACCAGTGTGGCCATTCTGACCACCCTTGCGACCAATTTTTGCATAAAAATTAGGGTCTTTTGCAAGGTTCTTTTGTGCAGCCTTCAGGCCGCCAGCTTTTGTTCCAGCCATTTCAAGCTTCTCCCTGCCCCAACGGGCAAATTAATAAGGGCTCCGGCGACCCCTGATTAGGAGCGCCAAAACCCTCGCTTTACCTCACATCTGAGATGTGTATGTATCTATATTAGCACAAACGATACAAAATGTCAATGGTTACAGATATTATTTTTATGGTGAAATAACTGTTGCACTTATGCTTGCTGTGCGATATTATATATAGGCACCTGTTTGAACTCTGATCAAAAAACTACGAGTTCACCACAACATGGATTCTCGCTTCCTGCGAGATCCGAGAATCCACCATCAAGTAATACCCCGTCGATTGTCGGGGTATTTGTCTAGGTAATAGCGAGTCTACCTAGCAATGGCACCGAAACTCGCGAGTTCTGGGATTTGCTTAAGCAAATGAGCCCACACTCCTGCGTCGCTAGCTACCCGTTTTTTACTGATACATCGTACACCACCGGCATATTTAGAAGTGCTTTTGCCGCCAATTTTTACGGAAATAGGAACCTTTTTTGTGCCCGATAAGATATATAAATCATGATTGTAGGCAGAATACTGGCTCTGTTCTTCTCGAGGCGATGCCATATATGCAGATATACCGTGGTTTAACAGCTCTTCTAGTACTTGCAGCTCAAAGTCATACGATTCGTCTTTAGAGCCAGGGACTGGATCAAGTATTTGGGTACGAAGTGTGTTGATTGCCCCAGCCGTGCTAGTCATTAATTTCAGGCTAGGATCCAAGCGCTGGACTCGTTGCTCATACATTTCACTCATCGCTATTATCACTGCGAGCTCCATGCACTTTACTGAATTTTCTTCTCCCGTCAAGCGCCTCTTAAACTCCTCTATAGCCAAAACAAGTTGCTCACAATCTTGATCAGCAAGAGCACGTTCAAGCGTCCCCCATGTAGCACGATTCTGAAACCCCGATAAATCTCCCACCTCAAACGGAGGAAGCTCCTCGGCAAGCTTCAAAGACAACGAGCGCGTAGTATGAAGATGCTCTACGTTAGTTGACATATTTGAATATTTATTTCCTAGTTAAATTACACTTCAATCTTATCATAAACGTCTCATAAAGTCAATGCTCCCTTGCTGACCTACCACACCATTGCAACATCCCGCCACCTCGGTAGCCTCTTAGAAACAGTCTTTCATGCTAGCACTCTGACGGTATCAGGCATTCTAGTAGGCCCACGCAAAAACCACCCTTTCGGGTGGCTTTATGCATAATTCGGCGCCGTGCTAGTTTCCCACTTGTGGCAGTATAATACCTTTGCTTTGCAAAGATGTAAAACTGCGTCGTCTCGGAAAAGAAAACAAGTTTTCTTTTCGCTCATCTCCTTGTTTTATCCGCCGTCGGGTTTATCCTGCGCAAAAGCAGAAATACCAAAAGAAGCGAATTTACAAAAAAACCTCCTTTCGGAGGTCTTCTTGAAAATTCGGCACCGTGCTAGTTTCCCACTTGTGGCAGTATAATCGCCGCTGATGAGCTTGACTTCTGTGTTCGGAATGAGAACAGGTATTTCCTCATCGCCATGGGCACCGAAATAAGGCTTTGCTCCTCTGAGGTTCCAGCGCAGGGCAACCTGGGAAAAGCCTTATTTCGATGTCAATGACATAGACACGGTAACTTGTGAAAGATTGAACGTTGGTGTATGAACACCAATTACTAGTTAAGTCTATCTTATTTAGCGTCACTATCGCAAGCGATAATTTTCACTAAATAAGAACATAAAAAGGCAATGGGACTATTAGTATGCTTCGGCTCCATATGTTGCCATACTTCCACCTTGCACCTATCAAACAGATAGTCTCTCTGTGTCCTCATAGGGAAATCTAATCTTGAGGTTAGTTTCGCGCTTAATATGCTTTCAGCGCTTATCTAGTCCGCACGTAGCTACCGGACAATGCAGCAGGTGGCCACAATCCGTACACCAGAGGTGCGTCCGCCCCGGTCCTCTCGTACTAGGGGTAGATCCTCTCAAATTTCCTGACGTCCATACCGGATATAAACCGAACTGTCTCACGACGTTCTGAACCCAGCTCGCGTACCACTTTAATCGGCGAACAGCCGAACCCTTGGAAGGTGCTCCCCCTCCAGGATGTGATGAGCCGACATCGAGGTGCCAAACAGCGCCGTCTATGTGAACTATTGGGCGCTATAAGCCTGTTATCCCCAGGGTAACTTTTATCCGTGTGCGCTGTCGATCCCACATTCAATGAACAAAGTTCTATACAGCGGGTCACTTGCTCCGACTTTCGTCTCTGATTGGAATGTACTCCTCACAGTCAAGCTGGCTTGTGCGCATACACTATCACTTCGATTTCCATCCGAAGTTAGCCAACCTTTGAACGCCTCCGCTACTCTTTAGGAGGCAACCGCCCCAGTTAAACTACCCATCATACACGGTCCGCTGACCGGATAACGGCCAACGTGAGATCAAGATCACAACAAGGTTGGTATTTCACGTTGCGGCTCCACAAATACTGGCGTATCTGCTTCAAAGCCTCCCAACTATGCTACACATGGTGTAACCCGGATCAATGTAAAACTGTAGTAAAGCTCCATGGGGTCTTCTCGTCCTGGTATGGACAGACGGCATCTTTACCGCCAATGCACTTTCACCGAGTCCTTCGCTGAGACAGTGCCCACATGATTACTCCATTCGTGCGGGTCAGAACTTACCTGACAAGGAATTTCGCTACCTTAGGACGGTTATAGTTACCGCCGCCGTTCACTGGGGCTTCAGTTCGCACCGTAAAGCGCTCCCCTTAACCTTCCAGCACTGGGCAGGAGTCAGCCCCTATACATCCACTTTCGTGTTAGCAGAGACCTGTGTTTTTGATAAACAGTTCCGTGGGCTCTTTTGCTGCGGCCCCCACATCGTTAGATGTGTGAAGTTCGCGTACAAAAGAACAAGCCGATCTTTAAAAATCATTATTGCTCTATCTCAGTAAAAAATATTGGTTCATAAAAAAGGATTTTTCGACGCTTATATCCAAAGATACAGCGCGTACTCATGTGTAAGTCATTACACTTACACGATTTAACCTTGTTTTTCAAATACTTTCGCGTGAGGTGTACGCGGCACATATCCACCGAAGTGGGGGCAGACCTTATCCCGAAGTTACGGTCGCTGTATTGCCGAGTTCCTTAGCGAAGGTTCTCTCGTAAGCCTGAGTCTACTCGACTCGAGCACCTGTGTTGGTTTGCGGTACGGGCGGACATAGTCACGCGCACATCTGCTTTTCTAGCCAGCGCCTTTTCCAAAATTGTCATCCAAAGGATAACTTTCACTCCCATCGGGTTCCCCCTAGGTTGGACGGATACATACCATGAATCCGCTTCGAATATCTCACCGTGAACAGTGTGCAAACTACGCCGGTTCAGGAATATTAACCTGATGTCCATCGCCTACGCTATGCGCCTCGGCTTAGGCCCGACTAACCCTGAGATGATTACCATGGCTCAGGAAACCTTGCTCTTACGGCCGACAGGATTCTCACCTATCTTATGGTTACTCATTCCAGCATTCTCACTTCCTAACGCTCCACAATGCTTCACAGCACTGCTTCACTGCAGATAGGAACGCTCCTCTACCACTTGTATTGCTACAAATCCATAGCTTCGGTATTACGTTTAGCCCCGTTACATTTTCCACGCAAGATCTCTTGACTAGTGAGCTGTTACGCACTCTTTAAATGAATGGCTGCTTCTAAGCCAACATCCTAGCTGTTTAAGAAATCTCACCTTGTTTCCCACTTAACGTAAATTTAGGGACCTTAGCTGATGGTCTGGGCTGTTTCCCTTTTGAGCGACGAACTTAGCTCCGCCGTTCTAACTGCCGCGCTTACACACATGGTATTCGTAGTTTGTTAAGGGTGAGTAGGATTGCTCCCCTCAGTCCTTTACAGAGCTCTACCCCCACGTGCTACTACGCAACGCCAGTCCTAAAACTGTTTCGAGGAGAACCAGCTATCTCCGAGTTCGATTGGCATTTCACCTCTAACCACAAGTCATCCGGGCCCTTTGCTGCGGACTACGGTTCGGCCCTCCACTACCTGTTACGGTAGCTTCAGCCTGCTCATGGTTAGGTCACCCGGTTTCGGGTCTACTCCTTGTAACTAAATCGCCCTATTCAGGCTCGCTTTCACTGTGGCTCCGCCAAATGGCTTAACCTTGCTACAAAAAGTAACTCGCTGGATCGTTCTACAAAAAGCACGCCGTCACCGGACAAGCCGGCTCCGACTCCTTGTAGGCACTGAGTTTCAGGATCTATTTCACTCCCCTCCCGGGGTTCTTTTCACCTTTCCATCGCTGTACTAGTTCACTATCGATCGTATATTATGTTTAGCCTTGGGAGGTGGTCCTCCCGGATTCAGACAGGGTTTCTCGTGCCCCGCCCTACTCGATACCACACATATAAGGTCAGCGTCGTTTTCGCATACGCGGCTATCACGTCCTTTGGCCAAGCCTTCCAGCTTGTTCTGCTAACTACGCTGATTTTTTACCTTACCCGAGTCATGATAGTGCTCGGTCACAAGTCAGATTATTCAACCAAGGTTAAATCCTCTGACTTGGTCTTGTGTGATGTCACAACCCCTTATAAGCATTGGCCTATCAGCCGTATCTATCTGTAAACAGACAAAAACTTGTAAGGTTTGGGCTCATCCCGTTTCGCTCGCCACTACTCCGAGAATCGTTATTTACTTTCTCTTCCTCAACCTACTAAGATGTTTCAGTTCAGTTGGTTCCCGCTCCACTAACCTATGTATTCAGTTAGGGGCAACATGACATTACTCATGCTAGGTTTCCCTATTCGGAGATCTCCGGATTATAGCTTGTTGACAGCTACCCGAAGCTTATCGCAGTCTTCCACGTCCTTCATCGGTAATATACGTCTAGGCATCCACTACAGTGCCCTTGAGTACCTTTTTATGCATTGACTTAACTAGTAATTGTTGTTCACAACCACATCATTACCGTCAATCTTTCATTTCTTACATCATCAAATTGTTAAGATTCGTGCTCCCATATCTTAAGCGCACATTTCTATACATCGTGCTTATGCTTGATGTAATTTTGTCTGCGTTTAAGGTGTTGGTGGTTTCGTAACTCAGCCTATCGTACCACCCGTCAACTACCGTGTCCAGGGCAATATCGTTGTGATTTTCGCGATAAAAAATCCTCTCGCGTTTCGGATTGTTTTGTACCAAAATCGCCAGAGGTTCATATGAACATTCGCTTACTAAGGGTCTATTGTACTCGCTTTTTGCGAGAATTGCAAGGGATTTTTGTAAAAATACCTGGATAATAGCTAAAAACATGCAGACTAGAACTCATATGCAATCTCGTCGATCAGTTTTAACTCTTCGGTGACAGACATTTTGTATCGATTATGTACCACATTGGACGCTAGATATTTAATTGCGATGTCATAATCCTCTGCAAATAACGGTTGTTCGGAGTGTCGAGCAAAAACATAATCCGCCAACAATAACGCCCCTAGAAGCGCGTCTAGTTCTACGCGTCTATCAAAAACCCTGAACCCTTCTTGGCGATACTTTGTGGTGTGCGAACCTCCTTCAATTGCGTGCATATAGAAACTAATCTCTCGGTCTGGCCTGGCTATACGTCCATCTAGAACCCCTACCCTATCGATTTTATGTACAGCACAATACTGGTACTCAAAATAGTCCATGGCATCATGAACCCCTTGTACTCCCCCCTCCATGAACCTCAGATATTCTTTCTGATATTTTCCTGATAAGGTTAATCCTACCCTGAGCAGGAAGCCAAGGGCTATCATTACAAAAGCTTTTGATTGCTTACCATCTGACGCGTTTGTATCGACAGATACTCCCAAATCATTACCCTTATACGTCATCTCGGCAACTACATAGAAAGTATCCATGAAAGAATGATACCTCAAGCTTCGTATTCAGGCTAGCTCCTTATTCACTTAAACATTAGACTGCCGATTGGTGGGCGCTGAGGGGCTCGGTCACGTTCCGCGACCCCTGGAACTAAAAACCAACACAAGGGTCGCTCACATTATTCGCTCTTCCGCTCGAAAGGGACACGTGCAAGCACGAGTTTCCTTTCTCGCTCCACCGAACCCCCTTCGGGTATTCAAAGTCCTTTCAGGACTCTCACCAAAAGAAATACCCCATCCTTTCGGATAGGGTATTTCTTTTGGTGGGCGCTGAGGGGCTCGAACCCCCGACCCTCTCGGTGTAAACGAGATGCTCTAGCCAACTGAGCTAAGCGCCCGTCCCGTAGTACATGACTGATTAACACTAACTGGTGGGCGATGAGGGACTTGAACCTCCGACCTCGTCATTATCAGTGACGCGCTCTAACCAGCTGAGCTAATCGCCCATAGGTCAGTGTTAAACAATCTGGTGGAGTGATCCAGACCGAAGCCTGGTTCACCCCATATATTAGGTGCGTGGTTCCTCATTCCAGGGAACCAAGATAAACGATCAATTTTATCATTCATCGCTTATCTTGGTGGAGGCACAGGGACTCGAACCCTGGACCCCCTGCTTGCAAAGCAGGTGCTCTAGCCAACTGAGCTATGCCCCCATTTGGAAACGAACTCTGTCCATAGTACAGTACACTACCTAAAATGACAAGTGGTATACTATGATATATGACATACGAATTTAGTTGGACATGGTTCGGCATAGGGTTTCTTATTTTGTTGGCAGGCGCAGCACTAACAGTTTGGTATCGACAGATTGCAGACAACTTGGGGAGCGGCGTTAGTAGCTATGAACGGTATAAACTTTGGGGGCTTATAGGTTGTGGGATTGGACTCTTAACGATGTTGAACCTTCACACACTTATTCTCAATATGCTCATTGGTGGTCTCTTTCACAGATAGGAAACCTATCCACAAAAAAATCCCCTATTATGGGGGATTTTTTAATTTAACAATTTGGTTGTGCAACATCTATCGTTTTGTCTAACAAAATGAACTTTCGTCTCGCCCTGCACATACGTGCGAGGGTAAATTAATATGTAAGCTCTGCATATTAACGAGACCGACCTAGCTCTGGCCATGATTTCTCAAGATAGCCAGGCATATTTCTCCCTAGAAAGGAGGTAATCCATCCGCACCTTCCGGTACGGATACCTTGTTACGACTTAACCCCAATCATGCCCCCCACCTTAGGCCGACGAATCGGACTTCGGGTGTTGGTCACTTTCATGGTTTGACGGGCGGTGTGTACAAGACCCGGGAACGTATTCACCGCAACTTGCTGATTTGCGATTACTAGCGATTCCGACTTCATGGAGGCGAGTTTCAGCCTCCAATCCGAACTGGGACTAGCTTTGATGCGATTTGCTCCACCTCGCGGCTTTGCTGCGCATTGTACTAGCCATTGTATCGTGTTTCTAGCCCAGGACGTAAGGGTAATACTGACCTGACATCATCCCCTCCTTCCTCCCCGTTGCCGGGGCAGTTTGAATAGAAAAATACAACTATTCACAAGGGTTGCGCTCGTTGATGGACTTAACCAAACATCTCACGACACGAGCTGACGACGGCCATGCAACACCTGTCACAGGGTTCCAAAAGGCACACGCTGCTTTCGCAGTGCTTCCCTGGATGTCAAGCCCTGGTAAGGTTCTCCGTTTATCATCGAATTAAAGAACACGATCCACCGCTTGTGCGGGTCCCCGTCAATTCCTTTATGTTTTAGTCTTGCGACCGTACTCCACAGGCGGGATACTTAACGCGTTAGCTTCGCTACTTGGGGGGTCGATACCCCAAACAGCCAGTATCCATCGTTTACAGCGTGGACTACCCGGGTATCTAATCCGGTTCGCTCCCCACGCTTTCGTGCCTCAGTGTCAGAAATGGTCCAGTCACCTGCCTACGCCATTGGTGTTCCTTCTAATATCTACGGATTTCACTCCTACACTAGAAATTCCAGTGACCTCTACCATTCTCGAGTTTGCCAGTTTAGGTAATAGCCTGTACGGTTGAGCCGCCAGATTTCACTACCTACTTAACAAACCACCTACGCAACTCTTTACGCCCAGTCACTCCGGATAACGCTCGGATCCTACGTATGACCGCGGCTGCTGGCACGTAGTTAGCCGATCCTTATTCATAAGTTACCGTCATATTCCTCACTTATAAAAGCAGTTTACGACCCGAAGGCCTTCATCCTGCACGCGGCGTTGCTCCATCAGGGTTGCCCCCATTGTGGAAGATTCCTCACTGCTGCCTCCCGTAGGAGTCTGGACCGTGTCTCAGTTCCAGTCTGGCTGGTCATCCTCTCAGACCAGCTACGGATCGTCGGCTTGGTGAGCCATTACCTCACCAACAACCTAATCCGACGCAGGCCGCTCCCAAAGCGCATTGCTGCTTTAATCCGAAGATCATATGCGGTATTAGACACCGTTTCCGGTGCTTATCCCTCACTTTGGGGCACGTTCCCACGCGTTACTCAGCCGTCCGCCACTCGTCAGCATTCTCACTAAACCTTCGAAAACTTCAAAAGCATAGTGAGAACCTGTTACCGTTCGACTTGCATGTGTTAGGCACGCCGCCAGCGTTCATCCTGAGCCAGGATCAAACTCTCCATAAAAGATGCTTCTGCTTTATCTCAGATAAAAAAGAAGCGTCTACTCAAAATAGACTGACGATGATTATTGCACAACCAAATTGTTAAATAACTCTCGCATCTGTTCAACTCCATTAGTTGTTTATCGCTTACCCACGACCAGACTCAAACCATCATATCGCAGATAGCATATCGCGTCAAGAGTGTTTTATATCTTATTTTGTAAAGACAAACACGAGCACCCCAATAACGCAGCCCAACAAAGACCCTGCGATTACTTCAAGCGGGGTATGACCTTGAGCTGAACGAGGTACGTTTACCTTGATATTTGTTTTCTTGATGATCTCTTGGATTGCATTCCCCTGTTCACCAACTGAACGCCGTACCTTTACAGCGTCATAGCATACGATTAGTACCACCAGCGTAGCTAATCCAAAAATCGCCGAGCGGTACCCTTCCTTCAGCAGGACAACAGTCCAAACCGCAACTGAAGTAGCAGCATGTGAACTCGGCATACCACCTGAGATAAAGAGCTGGTGGGTTAGATCGAGCTGCTTCCCCTTAAGCCAGGCGATGCCGTATTTTATGATATGTGCCAGCACCCATGCAGCGATGATGGCGAGTATATATGGTGAGATGACTTGTTCCATATAGGCTTATCCCTTCTCCTCTTGATCTCCATCGAGAGACAGTTCGGTTTCTTGCATAATGCCGATTGAAGAAACAGCATCCCCTTCGGACAAGCGCATTATACGCACTCCCTGTGTAGTTCGACCAAGTGTCGGGATATCACTTAACAAAACACGGATCGTCTGTCCACCCTGACTAATGAGTAGTGCTTCATTCGCTCCTGCTTCTAGTGTTTGAACAGTGATAATAGGTCCCGTTTTATTTGTTACAACAGCGGCTTTTATTCCCACCCCTCCCCGCTTATGGCTCGGAAAGTTTGCCACTTTTGTAATCTTTCCGTACCCGTTTTGACTGATGACGAGCAGCGTTTGTTCACTAACGGTGACCACATCCATACCTACAACTATGTCATTTGGCCTAAGCCTGACACCTCGTACACCTCTTGCGGCACGTCCCATTGGTCGACACTCGGACTCGTTAAACCTCACTGCCTGCCCGGCTGATGTGGATATCACAACATCATTCTCACCCGATGTTTGTTTGATCCATCGCAGTTCATCCCCATCATCCAGTTTGATAGTGATAAGTCCGTTAGTGCGAATATTTGCGTAGTCTTTAAGCGGTGTTTTCTTAACAGTACCTTTTGTCGTCGCCATAAAGAGATAGCCGTCATCTGGAGCATCTTTGGCATGATTGATAATTGAAGTGATTTTCTCTTCCGGCTGAAGCTGGAGTAAGTTTACCGCTGCTACACCTTTTGCCGCCAAACTTGCTGCTGGAACTTCATACGCCTTAAGACGGAATACTCGCCCTTTGTTCGTGAAGAACAACAACCAATCATGCGTGCTTGCCGATACGAGTTGGGCAATGACATCTTCTTCCTTTGTTGTCATACCGCGCTTGCCCTTACCGCCCCTATGCTGACGACGATACTCTGTGAGTAGTGTACGCTTAATGTAGTTTTCTGTTGTCAAAAGCACAACTGCTTCCTCTTCGGGGATTAATTCCTCGTCACTAAACTTACCAAGCTCATGGTTGATAATTTTACTACGACGTTCATCACCGTACTTATCTTTCATTTCAAGCAGTTCTGATTTTATGATCGCGAGAATTTCTTTCTCGTCAGCCAAGATTTCTTCGAAGCGCTTAATCATGGTTAATAGTTCTGTCAGTTCATTCTCAATTGCTTCTCGTTCAAGTCCCGTGAGTCGGCGGAGTTGCATTGCAAGTATTGCCTTAGCTTGTATTTCAGTTAGCTCAAACTTGGCGATCAAGGCCTTTTCAGCCTCATCCTGAGTTTTACTAGCACGGATTGTCTTGATCACTTCATCTATGTGGTCAAGCGCTATCTTGTAACCTTCCAGAATGTGTGCACGCTCACGTGCCTTACGAAGCTCATATTCGGTGCGCCGGCGCACGACATGCTGTCGATGCTTTACAAACTCTTCGAGCATTTCTTTAAGGCCTAAGATGCGAGGCTGTACGCCATCGATCAACGCAAGCATGTTGAAGTTAAAACTCGTCTGGAGCGGCGTTAGCTTGTAAAGCTGATTGAGTAACTTCTTAGGGTAAGCGTCTTTCTTGAGCTCAATAACAACCCGCACTGCACCGCGAGCACTTTCATCTCGAAGGTCGCTAATTCCATTTAACTTTTTATCTTTGACTAGCTCAGCAATCTTTTCGATGAGAGAAGCTTTGTTGACACCATAAGGAACCTCTGTAACCACTATCCGGTGCCTACCTTTTTTCGTCTCGACAATATCTGCCACAGCGCGCATCATCACACTGCCTCGCCCCGTCTGGTACGCTTGGCGCATAGGCGCGCCACCATAAATTGTCGCTCCAGTTGGGAAATCAGGGCCTTTAACATGTTTTAGCAGATCATCTGTTGTAGCTTGATCATTATCGATCAGCTCAACCGTGGCATCAACAAGCTCACTAAGGTTGTGCGAAGGGATATTTGTCGCCATGCCCACGGCAATACCAATCTGGCCATTTAGCAGTAGGTTCGGAACTTTCGCGGGCAGCACAACTGGCTCCTGGCGTGAGCCATCGTAGTTGTCGCGAAAATCGATCGTCTCTTTATCAATGTCTACGAGTATCTCATCGGCAAGCTTCGCCATACGCGCTTCTGTATAACGCATCGCTGCTGGTTCGTCGCCATCCATTGAACCAAAGTTTCCCTGTCCCTGAATGAGTGGGTAGCGAAGTGACCATGGTTGTGCAAGGCGGACCATCGCGTTATAGATGGCGCTATCGCCATGCGGATGGTATTTTCCCATAACATCACCGACGATAAGCGCACTTTTCACGAACTTTGCGGTCGATCGGTTGTTATTGACATTCATAGAATAAAGAATGCGGCGATGAACTGGCTTTAATCCATCACGCACATCTGGCAGTGCGCGGTCAATAATCACGCTCATCGAGTAACGGAAGAAGCTGTCCTCCATTACCTTTTCAATAGTTCGATGCTCGATGCCTGCCACTTCAGCAGGAGTATCAAGGCTCATATCATCGTCACTTGTTGGTACATTTGTCGTCATGTCGTCTTCCATATTTCACCTCTAAATATCTAGCTCTTCGAGCTTTGCATTTTTCGCTTCTGACTGAATAAAGTTTTTGCGAAGCGATACATCATCACCCATAAGTTTTGTGAAAATCGCATCGGCACGCTCGGCATCTTCGACATTTACTTTTATAAGCACGCGATTTTCAGGATTCATTGTTGTATCCCACAGCTGTTCGGCGTCCATTTCACCGAGTCCCTTAAAGCGTGACACAGTGACACCGGCTTGCTTCATACGATCTTCGTTTTCGTCAATCGCGATACCACGCATCTTTCTGTCAGCAATTGTTGCTTCAAGCGCTTCATCAAGCTGCGGTTCATCATATACATATTGCTTTTTTTGACCCTTGTTAATGCTAAAGAGTGGCGGCTTTGCCAGGTAGACATACCCACCTTCGACGATCTCTTTCATGTAGCGGAAGAAAAATGTTAGTAACAGGGTTGAAATGTGGCTACCGTCAACATCAGCGTCGGTCATAATAATAATTTTGTGGTAGCGAAGTCCATTAATATCAAAGCTATCACCAATCCCAACACCAAACGCTTGAATCATGGCCACGATCTCTTTATTGGCGAACATCTTATCGAGTCGCGCGCGTTCAGTATTCAGCACCTTTCCTCTCAGAGGAAGTATTGCCTGAGTACGATTGTCACGCCCCTCTTTGGCTGAGCCCGCAGCTGAGTTACCCTCTACGATATAAATCTCGCTCTCTGCAGGACTTTTACTCGAGCAATCCCATAGCTTTCCTGGAAGCCCCATACCATCAAGTGCACCCTTGCGCAATACGTTATCGCGAGCAGCACGGGCGGCCTTACGGGCACGGGCGGCTAAAAGTGCTTTCCCAACTATTTTCTTTGCAACCTCAGGGTTCTCTTCGAGATAATACGCGAAGTATTCGTTCATTACCTGCTCAACATAACGGCGAACTTCGGGATTTCCAAGTTTGTTCTTGGTTTGTCCCTCAAACTGAGGATCAGGTAGTTTGACTAAAATTACGGCCGTTAAACCTTCACGGATATCATCTCCAGACAGGTTTTCTTCCTTTTCTTTTAGTAGACCCGATTTTCGAGCATAATCATTTATTACTCTCGTAAGTGCAGCACGAAAACCAATCAAATGAGTGCCCCCATCTGGTGTCAAGACGTTGTTCGCAAACGGCCGTATAATCTCGACAAAGCTGTCATTGTATTGGACAGCAACCTCAATCATCGAGTCCTCTACTTGGCGTTCGACATAGAAGACACTATCGCCCAACACTTCTTTACCAATGTTAAGATTTTTTACATAGCTTTTGATACCACCTTCGAAATAAAACGCCTGCTTCTCATTTGTACGCTCGTCATGGACTGATGTATAGACGCCCTTGGTTAGATATGCTTGATGTCGGAGATAGCTTACAACCCACTTGTAGTCAAAAGCTATCGTTTCTTTGAATATTTCGGGATCTGGGTAAAAAGTAATCGATGTTCCCTGTGGTCTATCGGTTTTTCCAAGTTTCCTGAGCGGCTCTAGCGCCTTGCCGCGTTCAAAAGTGATCTGATAGAGTTCACCGTCTTTTACCACTTCAGCACAGAGTCGAGACGAGAGCGCGTTAACAACGCTCGAGCCTACTCCATGAAGGCCAGATGATACTTTATAGCCGCCACCGCCAAACTTACCACCCGCATGGAGGACTGTTAGCACCGTCTCCAGCGTACTAACACCCGTTTTGGGATGCTTGTCCACCGGTATACCACGTCCATCATCTGTTATTGTGATACCACCGTCATTAAGGATTTTCACATCGACCCGTGTTGCATAACCCGCGATAGCTTCATCAACTGAGTTATCTGCGATTTCTTTAATAAGGTGGTGGACACCGTCATATCCGGTACTCCCAATATACATCCCCGGGCGTTTTCTGACTGGCTCAAGCCCCTCTAAAACTTGAATCTGTGAGCCATCATAAGAGCCGTCATCTTTTTGTTTAGCCATTCTCCCCTCACTTCGGTCAATTCAGCTGTTTTACAATAGCTCCATTATACCATAAAAAAAATTGTTCATTCAAGGTATTGTCTTGAACATATTTCTTATGCTAAAATACACACGAAAGAAGTATATGATTCCTAAATATAAACATACAACAGGTGACGCCATGTTTAGAAAACTAATATCAAACATCGCATTTAGCCCGGCTCTCGTCGGTCAGCTTGGGTTTTACGCAAAAAGGCTACGAAAAGAAGAAACGACCCGACGCATAGGGCTTATTTTTACTGTACTCGCACTCGTTGTACAGTCATTTGCGGTATTTTCACCTCCCGAATCAGCAAATGCATCCAGCCCATCAAACTTCATTTATGGCGGCGTCACTAGTCTACAGGACTATCTAAATCACTACGATGCGAATACCAACAATATACGCGACCTCTATAATACGCTAGGTATTACCCGCCAGGAGATGGCGGCGGCAAAATTGCAATATCTTAATTCAAAACGTGATGGCCTTATCAGCTGGGGACTAACTAGCCACTTTAGCTACGCCCAGGGAGAACGGACATACACTATTAAGACATCGTCTGGGGCAATGCGTACCTACTATAATCGGCCCTTGACCCTTTGGAATAGTGCTCCATCAGGATCAAACTATTATATATACGTAGGATATTCGGCAAAGTTAGGCTGGTTCGGCCTAATGAAAGTATGTGGAAACCTAGTAACAAAAACAGTTCCCCCACCTCCACAATGTCCCGCCGGAACGGTAGGTACCTATCCAAACTGCACACCCCCACCAAAGATGTGTACTATACCGGGTAAAACCACCATCACCGCCGATGATGCGAGATGTAAGTATGAGCCCGTGGCACGATGTGAGCGTCTTTCGGTTACTCCCCTCGCAAATAACCTTTATCAGCTCGATGGGAAAGCCTATGTTGATCATGGTGCAACTATCGCCAAATATACCTACGTCATTAAGAGAAACGGTATAGTAGTGGAAACCCATCCTGCATCTTCTACTTCAGACACCAATCAATACGTCTTCGATTCAAAGGGAGTAGAGGGCGACTATACGATTGAGTTAGTAGTACAAACCTCTCTGGGTGAGATGCGGGGAGATGATTGTACGAAGACATTTCACATTGCTGCCCCCGAAAAGTGTCCACAAAACCCGTCATTGCTAAAAAGTGACCCAGAGTGTCAACCATGTCCGGGAGATGCAACTCTCTGGATTAAGGATCAAAAATGCAAAGCCTCACTGGTAGAAACAAAGACTGCCCAAAACACTACCCAGGGTAAAGACGCGACAAGTGTCGTCGCAAAACCATCTGATAGAGTCGTGTATAGCCTCAATATAGAAAACAAGGGACTCGCTCCCACATCTGTATCAATTCGCGAAGAACTTAGTGATGTCCTCGAATATTCAAGCGTCATCGATAACGGCAGTGGTACTTTGTCAAATAAAGTTTTGACGTGGCCGACCATTACCCTAAAGCCTGGAGAAAAACAGACTCGCATGTTCACCGTCCAAGTGTTTAATACCATCCCCGCGATGGGAGAAGGTGTCAGCGACAAAACATCGTACGATTGTAAGATAACAAATACCTTTGGCAACTCAGTTGATATCTCGGTTGACTGTCCTGTTCAGAAAAAAATTATCGAGCAAACAGTATCTCAGCTCCCACACACTGGTCCCGCGGAGAATATGCTCTTTGCCGGATCTATACTGGCAGTTGTATCCTATTTCTATGCACGTTCACGCCAGATGAAAAAAGAGGTTCGTCTCATTCGTCGCGAGCTAAACTCAGGTACTATCTAATAAATATATCTTTAAACAAATCTAGAGGTGGTGTATGAATAAAATTGAAAAGAATCCAGAACAATACGAAGCAACTAAGCATGAAGCCCCACAACTCGAGGAAACAGCTCATCACGAGAGATTAGCTCACGAAAGAGAACGTTTATCCGCCGAGAAAGGTCATGAAGGCAATCAAGAAACCGCTCGCAAAGAAGCGCTCGAAAGTGCCTCAAGTAGTGCTCACGAGAAGGAACCCAAAGAGGAAGTGTCTCGCGTAGAACGACGTCCCGGTGCTATTTCAAAGAAAGAGCGTGAAGCTAGCTTTGAGTCTACCATGGACGATGTTAGGACACACATGTCAAACTCAAGCCGCACGTTTAGCAAAGTTATTCATAACCCTACAGTAGAAAAGATCAGCGAGACACTTGGATCAACTGTCGCGCGTCCAAACGCAGTCGCTTCTGGTGCCTTCTTTGCATTCTTATTCACTCTGGGGTTTTATCTTGTAGGCAGAATGAATGGCTATCCTCTTTCCGGTAGTGAAACGATGATGTTCTTCCTGCTTGGGTGGATTGTTGGTCTTGTATTTGACTTCTTAAAGACAATGGTGACAGGAAGACGCTAGCGCTCGCTTGCGCTCATTGCAACGCCTTTCTAACGAATCTTTACTGATACCTCATTAGACGCCACTTCATCTCCACCTCGGAGCGTCAGCTTATCGGATTCTACTACGCCAGTAGCGGGAATGACCGGCTGGCTTGCTTGTTGTATAGATGGTGAAGCGGTCAATACCTGCCCGTTGCTGGTGGTGTCGATAGTATTTGTAACGGGATTCGCGATAGAAGCTGCCTGCGCAGCAGTCTGTGAAGCCGGTGCAGTCGAAAGTTGTTTCCGCTTTGCCAGCCACTCATCAAGAAATGAGGATCCGGACGAAGCCGATGTTGCTGCGGGAATACCGGCAACTCCGGGGGCACCCGACATTGTAGGTAAACCTCCGGGAGTTTGTGGTGAAAGAGATTTCTTCACGGTTAACCTGGTAAATATCTCCTGCTCAACTTTAGCTCTTGGGCGTCCGTATTTTGCCGCCGAAAGTCGCTTCAGTGCATCACTTAGCTGCTGATTTGCCTGCCCCATCGCCGGTATCCAGCTCATGCTAAAGGGAGCAGACGGAACACCCTGTATCTGTGCCACAACCACCGATTCGTGATTTGGAAGTTTAGTGAGATCCTCCGCGTCAAATGCGGCCGCATAGCGCTTTACCATAATTTCCGCATCAGTGATACCAATACGACCAGTCACTGTTGTCCCGACATTTCCAATAATAGCTTCTCTTAAATCTTCTTTTAGCTGTGTCATAAACTGGTTACCAAGCACCAAGCTCAACCTATATTTTCGAGCTTCCGACAAAATAGTCCCGAAACTATCGGTCGCAAAGTTCTGGAACTCATCGACGAAAAGTGTAAAGTCTTTCCTTTCCTCTTCTGCCATATTTGCACGAGCCATCGCAGCCGCCTGAAACTTCATTACGAATATAATACCCAGCAGCTTAGAGTTAAGATCACCCATTTTCCCTTTAGATAGGTTAACGAGAAGAATTTTTTTATTGTTCATCACCTCGGCAATATTAAATCCACTCTTTGTCTGACCAATTATATTCCGCATTGCATCATTACTAATAAACGGCCCAAACTTCGATACTACCCAACTTATTACCTCACCCGCCTCACTCGAACGTTGCGATGCCGGAAATTCTTTTGTCCAAAAGTCGAGAACTTGCTGGTCAGTAACATATTTTAATTTACTCTTCATGAACTCCTCGTCCACAAGAAGCTTTGGAATGTCAATAAACGTACCACCCGCTGGATCACTCATAAGGAGTAGCGCACAGTTACGAAAAATATGCTCGAGACGTGGTCCCACGATACCGGTGTGTCCCGGGTCGTACAAACCATAGAGCATAGCGATCGCCTCTTGGACTAAGAAATCTTTTTGATCTGGGTGATCAAATTCAAACATATTAAGCCCCGTCGGATTCGCCATGTCGCTCGGGTTAAAGTAGATGACGTCTTCTACGCGCTCTTTCGGCACCTTGCTAAGAAGCGCCTCGACAGAGTCACCATGAGGATCAATAAATGCGAATCCTCGTCCATCCATCATGTCCTGATACGCAAGGTTCTCTAGTAATACAGATTTACCGACACCTGTCTGACCAATTATGTGTATGTGCCTGCGCCTGTCTTTATCGCCCAACCTAATCGGTTTTTTGACCCCACGGAATTCGTTATAGCCCAGTAACAACCCCTCTTCCATGACCTGCGTGGGACCATCAACCTGCTTGCTCATCTGCCGCTGCACCTGGGATGTAGGGATACTATCTTGGTCTGGCAAATGAAAAACTGAGGCCAGCTCAATGCTGTTCAGAATATTGCTTGATAGGGTTTGGGGGAAAAAACGAAATACATACGCGGACACAAGTTCATCAATATTTTTGGAAATCGAAAACGAGAACCCATTATTGTTTGGTGAATCAAACAGCGAAAAGGCCGATACGACATTTTTCAGGAGTACCTGCGCGTGCGCTGCGGTATTTGATGAGACTACCACTCTCACTAACGTCTCAAAGCCAGGATATCGCGTTTTTTCCTCGATTGCATCAATCTCTTGTTGCTCAAGTGCAGTAAGTTGCGTATTCACCGTATGCTCTGTAGGGTGGTTTTCGGCAGGGTTAGGTGGACGCCATAATGCTTCAGTCATATCTCTAAGAGTAAAAAAACCACCGTGAGCCGTTTTTCCAGTTGCTCGATCCTTTTTTATCTTTTCTACAGCCCTGCGCGAGCTTGATGTCCAGTTCTCGCGAGCAGGACGGATCAGAATTTGTACACCAATTCCATCTTCACGCGTCGCAGCAGAGAGAGCATTTAGAAGGGCACGAGAAGCATCACGCTTGGACTCAGTGTAAGTTGCTATTGGATGCGAAAAATGTTTTTTAAGCGTGAACTCTCCGCCAATCGTGCCGCTCAATTTTCCAACTTGGCTAAAGACCGTGTGCTCCGAAACTTCTTCGAGTCGAGACGACGGATAGGCGGCCGCCACTGACTGCTTTACCGCGTCAATCAATACGACAGGCACCACGGCATAGTAGTAGACTAATCCGTTGCGAGCGACTATTTCGAATGATAAGTGACGCTGGCCGTAAATCTTACTCTTAAACCCCTTAGTAGCCGTACTGGAGATTATGTTGTACATAACATTCGCCTGGGAAAGCGCTTCCTCTGTAACATCGCGTTTATCCCGACTATTTACCTCGATATCGTCACTTGCGGGGGGCAAATGGATCATAATTGGCACCATCTTTAGTCCCCGTTCATAGTTTTTTGCCTCTCGAAGAGTTTTACGATACATCAAAAACGCTATTGCCGAGATTGCAATAATAAAACTTGCAACAACAAACATCGTTATAAAAACATTCAACGAACTACCCATTACTGTCCTGCATCGCTAATTGTACGCCCATAGCGCTTGCGTATATATTCGATCTGGAGCTTACTAACTTCTTGCTCGCGTTTATAGGGATCATCCTTCGTTTGAAGGAGTATCTTTTTGGCTTTTTCTACCCATTCTTTCTCAATCAAGTCATCATCTGCAGCGACCAAGCCACTGTCGTCATTCGCCGTCAGATTTGTCGTCTGTACTGTGTCATCTACTACCGGCAGCGGAATCGGCAAAGAAGGTATGGCTTGTACTGGCACTGACGGGGCTTCGGGAGATAACGGTAATCCTTCATGATTTCGTTCACCCCTCTGTTCAACCATGCCATGTGAGCCCAGCTCGGCATCATAAACAGGTTGGCTCCCTGCGGCCTCTTGAGATACAAGGGGTCGCTCATACCCACCAGTTGGCGCTGCTTGCTTTGGTTCCATATCTGTTAAATTATACCATAGACAATATAAAAAGAGTATGGCTTTAGCGGTGTTTTGCAAGATAGAAACAAGCGACCGCTTCAAATAAAGCCACGAGTAGTATGCCGTAGATATCTCGTTTACCTATCGACCACATCGCTAGAAGAATGACAGGAGCGAGTGCGAGCACCGAAGCGAAATAATAAGAGCGTCGTAGACTGACCCTTGTTCCAGAATAGCCTATGGATGTGATAATGGACTGTATGCTGTGTAAGAAAAATGTCAGCGCTCCGAGCGCAACCAAATATATCAAAATAAACACCACCAATATTACTAGCGGATGAACGCTAGATGGCGATGTAACTTGAAACAGAGCAGAGAGAATAACAAGCGACAATAGTGTTACTGTAGCAATAATTTTTGCTAGCATGTATTTATCATACACTATTATCTGAGTAAGGTTGTTTGGAGCCGTGAGCGGTGTGCGTAAAATAAGCGAATCACCTTTATAAACAACTATTAGGGTCGCCCGCACTAACCGCTCGTGGCTACTGACCGCTCCACTATGTGGAGCATAGGTCCTTGCGACAGTTTCCACATCACGCTTGGTAGCTTCCCTATTACGCTCAAAGCAGCGTACCAAGGATTGACCAAGCGCGATAGTACTTTTTTCGCGCGCTACAACGCCAGTAGATAGAGGACCTACCGTATTGGCGGAGCATAGGTAACGCCATAAGAACAGCTCAACTGCGAGATAGAGCATCTCTGTTTTATCACCGCGATGGCTGCGTGCCGTTACCTGCTTTTCCGTCAACTTCATTTATCGCCCGGATAACAAGAGGTTCTTTAATTGTTAAGGTTGTAGGTTTTTGTTTTTTAAACCGTGACTTTAAATTAGCATAAACAGTAAATTAAGTCAATATTTATATGTTAATAGTCGTTGTAATTTTTTATTTTTTTTCAGATATTCTCTCTTTTACACCTTATGATATTTATAAATCGAATAAATCTTGTGTTGTAATAATATCTATATTTTATATTAATTGTTTTTACATTACACCCCTCTTTTGATCATTACCCGTCTATCAATTTTGGCATCGAGCATAGCAAATGATTGTATCGAATCGCATTTGAATAACCTTCAGATAATTCATCACAGTGTACTCGTTAGCTAGCTCAAAGCCTTCAAACACTGCAATTTTGTGGCTCCGTGATTTTCTTTGCGTGATGGTCACGATGGAGAAAGCTCTATACAAAAGCACGGGCTGTACGTAATCGTGCAGTTCATCATCACGGCGTAAATTTTATGCGTCTAGTCACTATTCGCGGAGCGACCGCCCGTCTCGTCACAATAGTGCCCTTAAGCTGATTAGCAGACCTACCATTAGCCGCAATGCACACCCTCCATATAGCGCCAACCGGACTCAACACATTTTTATAGAAAAAAGTGATTATAATTGTAGTATTTTTTACTCATTATTTTGCAAGAAAAACATTGACATGAGCGGTTTGACGTCATATTATAGGGGTAGCTTCTGAGTAAAAAAATTATACAGAAGCCAAAAACAAACAAATTTTGCAAAAACTCCACGAATAAAACAAGCACTACTCGCAGGTGCTTGTTTTTTACAGTTCAAACGAAATATACCGACTAATTAGTCGGTATATTTCGTTGGTGGAGCTGCCGGGCACTGCCCCCGGGTCCGCAAGGTAACTTGCTATTCATCTACATACATAGTCATACTCAACTTTGTTTAATCACATTATTTGCTTAAAGTACGACGCAGATGCAAACACGGTGATTTACGAAGAGTTTAAATAGAAACTGTCGTAAAAGCAGCTTCTACCGATTCTACGATATATAACACGACATTAGCTTCAGTAGATATCAAGCAATGCGTGGCTTAACATGTTGTTAAGCGAGTACTGGTTGTGCCTTGAGGGGCGCAAACAGCCTTGCAAAGAAATTGTTTGCAATTATTGATTCTGATTACGTCAGAGGTCGGTATGCCGAAATAGCCTGTTAAAGTCCTCACGTCGAAAGCTTAGTCAGCCCCATGTGTTTCTGATACAATTTTAACATAGTTTACAGATAGGCGCCACCTGTGGTTTACTACATTCATATGGGAAATGTTTGTAAGGTGTTATCTGTGGCGCCAGTCGGATTTGAGGGCCACATCATTGAAGTTGAAAGTGACATCACAAAAGGCCTCCCCAGTCTACAGATTGTTGGCTTAGCTAACAAGGCTATCGAGGAAGCAAAAGAACGTGTCAAAAGTGCAATCGCAAACTCTCTCTTGGAGTACCCTTCACGACGCATCACGGTGAACCTTGCACCAGCAGAGCTGCCCAAGTACGGAACACACTACGATCTTCCCATCGCACTCGCTATACTCGCTTCAAGTGGTCAAATACGACAAAAAGAGCTCGAGAACAATGTCTTTGCAGGGGAGCTAGCACTTGATGGCTCGATTCGTCCTATACTATGCGCCATTACTGTTGCAGAGACCGCTAAGCGTGTTGGAGCAAAAAGAATATATTTGCCTGTCGAAAATGCTCCTCAGGCACAGCTTCTCTCTTCGATCGAAGTAATCGGCATTTCATCTCTCAAGGATATATACCTCCATCTGAAGGGTGAGAAGATTCTACAACAATACCGTCACCAAGTACATCGTCGTGTCACTGAGCCCTCGACCCCACTCTTGGATGATATCTACGGGCAAGAGCAGGCCAAGCGCGCCCTTATTGTCGCCGCTGCAGGCCATCATAATATCTTGTTTACAGGGCTACCCGGCGCCGGTAAAACGATGCTCGCAAAGGCATTAGCAAACCTTCTGCCGACGCTTGATGTTGATGAACAGTTATTGGTTACGAAACTGCACGCACTCGCTGGTCTAACAGAGGGAGATATCATCACGGAACGTCCCTTTCGCTCCCCTCACCATAGTTCAAGCATGGTGGCCATCACTGGAGGCGGTAGTCAGATAAAGCCTGGCGAGGTGAGTCTAGCCCATCTAGGAGTGCTTTTTCTCGATGAGATTCCCGAATATAGCCGCGTCGTCCTCGAAGCTCTCCGCCAACCACTTGAGGATCGTGTTATCTCAATCTCGAGGGCAAATGCTAAAGCAACCTTCCCTGCAAATTTTATGCTAGTTGCGACAATGAACCCATGCCCCTGTGGCTTCTACGGAGATCAGACGCGCGAGTGTACCTGCTCCCAAGCTCAAGTTTTAGCCTATAGAAAGCGCCTATCCGGACCGCTCTTGGACAGAATAGATATGATTATTCCCATTTCTCGAATACCAACAGAAAAGCTTCTCTTATCCGATGAGTTGTCAAGTAAACAACATTCTGAAGCACAATCTTCGATCATTTCTGCAAGAAATGTGCAGATTAAAAGATATGGCAGTAGTCATAAAAACAACAGTTCCTTATCAACTAGTGACATTAGACGATACGTCCCACTCAAGCAGAGTGAAAAACTATTTCTGGATACTGCAGCAAACCGATTGGGGCTAACTGCTCGCGGCTATTTCAAGATACTGAGAGTTGCTCGTACAATTGCTGACCTAGAGGGTAGTAGTTCTGTATCAATTCCCCATATTGCCGAAGCCTTACAATATCGACAAAGCGCTTGATTGAAATAACTCAATCTGTTACACTAGCTCAGAGTTATAGCTTTTTTATATAGTATTAAGCACTCGAAAAAAAGGAGATAGGCAATCAGTACTTCAATTCGTATCAACGACGCGATTAGGGCAACCGAGTTACGAGTCATCGGAACAAACGGCGAGCAACTGGGCGTCATGAGTCGCACAGAAGCACTACGATTAGCCGAAGAGGCTGGGGTCGACCTGGTCGAAATATCACCAAATGCGGAACCACCCGTCGTGAAAGTCGTGGATTGGGGTAAGTTTCAGTATCAAAGACTGAAAGAACAACAAAGAAATCGACGCAGCAATAAGGCAAGCGAGCTGAAGCAGATGAGATTTGGCCTCAAGATTGGAGCCAATGATCTCGAGATAAAGCTACGCAAGATACGCGAGTTCCTCGCGGATGGTCACAAGGTCAAAATTCTTATTTTTTTTCGAGGACGTGAAATGGCGCACCGTGAGCTGGGATACGAACTCATCGATCGCATGGTCAAGCTACTAGAAAATGAAGCTGTACTTGAACAGAAACCATTGATGGCAGGTAGAAACCTGAGCATCGTAATAAGGAGTAAATAATGCCAAAGTTAAAGACCCATAAGGGCACTGCTAAGCGAATCAAGCTAACCAGTACCGGCAAACTTACCCGCCGACGCGCGTTCGGCAATCATATGCTCTCCAAGAAGAGTAAGTCGCGTAAGCGTACAATTAATACCTCTGCTACGGTATCGGGTAGTATGGCAAAAAACATTAAACGAGTTCTAGGAGTGTGATTTCATGAGAGTAAAACGTAGTGTAACAGCACGCGCACGTCACAAAAGTACCCTAGCTGCCGCAAAAGGCATGCAGCATAATCGTACTCGAAGCTTTCGCCTAGCCAAACAAGCAGTTATCCGTGCGCTCCAGTACGCTTACCGAGATCGTCGCAACAAAAAGCGAACTATTCGTAGTTTATGGATTACTCGTATCAATGCCGCCGCAAGGGAAAACGGCACAACATACGGTAAACTCATTTCCAGTCTGCGAGCCTCTGGAGTCGAACTAGACCGTAAGGTACTCGCCGAATTGGCAGTGAATGATCCGAAAGCGTTTTCTTCGCTCGTGAAAAGTGTCTCAAAATAACACATTTTCTGTGGTATCTATAAAAATCTCCGCGTTATGCGGAGATTTTTATATGCAGTTGATTTGTAAGCCGGGTTCTGTCGAGGACAATCATCTATCTAGCCACGTCTGTTGCCAGGCGGATCAAGCGGATATCGGTTGGCACGGACGGATAGCCCTATGTGTACCAGCCACCTTGCAGCCAACAGGGTTTACCTCTCTTCCGCGTCACCGCGGTCGACTGTGGGCTTTTACCCCACTCCTTTCACCCTTACCATCAGTCGCAACAAGTTGTTGTTTGAGATGGCGGTATCGTTTCTGTGGCACTTTCCCTAGGGTCACCCCCGGTCGCCGTTAGCGACTGTTGTATCCTATGCTGCCCGGACTTTCCTCTAGCCCATGAGGGCGAGCGATTGCCTAATCAACTGCTACTGACTAGTATAGTGTTTCTTTATTATTTTTGCCAATTTATTATTTGATTCCTGGTCGGGATGACAAGACTTGAACTTGCGACCTCACGGCCCCCAGCCGTGCGCGCTACCAGGCTGCGCCACATCCCGTTAAGTCATAAAAGTCCCAGCATCGTTGGCGCTAGATATTCCCCGCATATATGCAAGGTGGGTTTTCTCACACCACTCCCTCGAGAGTGATAAATGTTGAAATCCCATATCTATGATGTTAGGAAAATCATACACGCCTTGATGGTTCCTGGGACATCACTATTATACTCCTATCTCTAAATCCCGACAAATACCTTGGAAAATGCGTTTAGGAAAAAATGGCTGATGAACATGATGACATCAGACAGAATTGGAGACGCAATAAGAACAATAGCAAAGACCAGGAATAGTCCATACTGCTCCACACGTTCCATAGCTCGACGTACGAAATCAGGAGCAAGCGCATATGCAACACGTGATCCATCAAGTGGAGGAAAAGGTAGGATATTGAATGCAAAAAAACCAAGGTTAACAATAGCACTAGTAGCAAAAACAGATGAGACAAAAGAATCTCCAGAGCTATGAACCACTGCAAATAACCCGTACGACACAAAAGCTAAGAGTAAGTTTGTCAGAGGTCCGGCTATTGCGACTAGAGCTGAGCCCCACTCTTTGAACTTAAGTGCATACGGATTGAAAGGAACTGGCTTCGCCCCACCAAAAATAGGCAAACCGGTCAGCGCAAGTATAACCGGAAGAAAGAGAGTCAAAAAAGGATCAATGTGGACAAGCGGATTAAACGACAACCGGCCCTGCAGTTTAGCCGTATGATCTCCCAACCAATACGCCACCATACCATGCATTGCCTCATGCAAGGTCATCGAAACAAGGATAACGACAATAACAACAAATATATATCCAATATCCATAGTTATTTAAGTATAGCATGCGGAACTATTGACTAAAACCTCTTAACAGAGTAGAATAAGACGGATTATAATAATAGGTCAAGTGGAGAAGTAACCAAAATGGCGTCACGATGTGAACTCACCGGCAAAGGTAAACAATTCGGCCACAATGTAAGCTTCTCGCTTCGGCGTACAAAGCGCGCATTTAAACCGAATTTGCAAAAGAAGACTTTTACTGTTGATGGCAAGAAAGTAACGATGACTTTATCAACTCAAGCAATTCGTATCTTAAAGAAAAAAGGCCTTCTTGCTGTTGGAGGCAAGTAGCTGCTAGTTTTTCGCAAAACACATACGCATAATAAGACTCTAGCGATAAAGTTTAATGGGTTCCCTCCTGCGAGGGAACCCCCAGTTGTTATGTGCGGCTAATAGCGACAACAGTCAGAGATGAAGGAATACTTATAGCACCTTTTAGTTTATAGCGTGGTACTTCTTCACACGGAGCCCCAATTTCCTTTGTAAACGTGTCGAGCGTCTCTTGTGGTACCTCATACTGTAGCCCAGAATCAGCATAGTGAACAGGAATTACCACTTTTGGCTCAATGTTCCTTATAAGCGTTATAGCGTCCGTAGGATCAAGAGTGTATCCACTACCACCTATTGGTAAGATCAGGATATCGACAACACCGATCGTCTCCAGTTGTTCGTCGCTAAGTTTTGCAGAAATGTTTCCAAAAATACCAAGCCTCACATCCCCACATTCTATCCTATAGATAGTACCTTGCTTTATACTATCGTCGCTATCAATATGCCGTTGTGCCGTCGCACCACGTATCGCGAAATCGCCGACTTCGTATTCGCCAGGGCCGTCGATAATTATACGAGCCTCTCGGTTCTCAACCTTGAAGCGTGGCTCAGTAACAAGCTGGACCTCATCTTTTATCTTTATGTCTTTGAGGCCGACAACTGAAAGTCGAGGATCAACAACAAGTGTTGTCTTCTTCGTTGATATAACCACTGTATTAGCGCCCTTGTATTCGATCTCGAACATGCGTATCTCCTTCTTTATGCGTTCAGTATGTTGTCGGAATCAAGTAATACCGAATGCTTATTTGCCAATATTGTCGTAATAAATCTGTCGTGAACGCTAAGTCTGTAATAAAACTCGTCGTATTTCATTACTGTATAGCTTAGCTCACGTCCGACAGATTCTTCAATTATACTAACAAGCGCCGTAACTTTTTTCTCAGATGCATCCCCTACAAGCAAAAGATCAATGTTGCTTGCTGATCCGCTAACAAGAACACCGGCTATCACCGCGAGACGCACACCCTTTATTTCCCGAAGATACTTTAGCCAGGGTAGAGCAGAGTCAGATTTACTTTCTAACACGGGGGGTGCCTTTTGATCCGCAAACATGCTTCTAAACGGTAGGTAGTGCTCATAGCGTTGGTTTACCTCATAATAAAGACGGTTGTCTGTACTAGAGCTCCCGATTATCCCAACTTCGAGCATATTTGAAAGCTCACGACGAACAGAATTTATCTGCTCATCAATAAGACGTGTAATCTCGCGGACATAAAACGCTTTGCCTGGATTATTTAGAAAAAGGTGAAGTAACTTCACTCTCGTCTTTGAACCAAATAATGCGTCAATCATTCATCTCCCCTATTGTTTTCTGTTTCCATGATATCACTATTTGTTCTTGGGGACGAGTAGCTGAGCAATATACGTATACGCGTTATCGAGTGACAACCATACTATTTCTTGATTGCGTCGAAACCATGTGAGCTGTCGTTTGGCAAGGTGCCAATCGAGTGCAGTAAATCGTTCTTTCGCCTCATCTAGCGTCAACTCATTATTGAAATATTGCTTGAGTAGCGGGTAAACGTTACCCGTCATGGCTTCGTTGTCCCAGCCATACCTCCCTGCCGCTATTTTTGCCTCCAGATAAGTCTCATCCCGGAAAATGCTATCGGCGCGATGGCTAATTCTCTCTCTCAAAATATCTTTTTCCGTTGTTATACCCACAATTCTTGTATTGTCAGATTTAGTCACACTTCTCTGTAAAGCACGGCCATCTCGCAAAATTGCATTGATGACATGTCGTTTATTCTTGTAATTTTCCGGTAAACTAATGTTGTGTTTATGGCAATATATATAAAGTTCTTCTAGGGTAGACCTTTCAAGCTCAGCTCGGCTCTGCATATCATTTGACTCACCACAAAAACTATAGTCATAAACTACACTATCGACATAGAGTCCGGTACCGCCAACCAGAAAGGGTATTTTGCCACGTGCACGAATCTGTGTGATTTTCTGCAAGGCATACTCTTTGAAGTCTGCCGCTGTAAACCGCTGACCGGGCTCGACCAGATCGATACCCCAATGTGGTACAGTAGCCTGCTCCTCGTGTGTCGGCTTGGCAGTGCCGATATCAAGCCCCTTATAGACTGCACGTGAATCGGCAGAGATAATTTCACCCGCAAATTCCTTTGCCAGGCGCACCGCAAGTGCGGTCTTGCCGCTAGCCGTTGGACCCACGATAACAATAAGAGGTAGATCGGTTTTTGTAGAATCTTTCCTAGTCACAATTTTGGCCTCCAGCGACGAGTAGCAAAATCACAAACCCGATACTGATTGTCGCAATCGATACCATCATGGGCTAACAACTGTCGCTGTGCATCCTGCCCTCCTGGGTAGCCTATAGCCAACCCTCCCTGCACATTTACTAACCGATGCCAAGGTAACTCTTCTGGACCACTATGCGCGATCCCTCCGACAATTCGCGCCGCCCCGGGGCTCCCCGCCATTACGGCCAAGTCACCGTATGTTGTCACTTTTTCAGCTGGCAGTATGGACATCAGCTTGTAAACTGCCTGTTGGAGGTTCCCGTTATTAACCATCTATAGGCCTCTTAGGTAATCAGCCAACGCGTCGAGGTTCACTTTTTCTTCTCCGCTACGTGTACGAAGACTCACTTGTCGAGCTTCCTTGTCCTTTGGCCCGACAATAAGTTGTACGGGAATTTTCATCTCCGTCGCAGCGCGAATCTTCTTACCCAGCGATTCGTTTCGGTCATCTGTTGTAAATCGTACTTCGTTGTATTTAAGTGGTTGCATCAAAACTATCTCTGATAGAATCGATGTTATTTCATCAACATAGTCTTTCACCGTGTCGTTAATAGTAAGAATACGTATTTGCTCAGGAGCTGCCCAAAATGGGAACCAGCCCGCCGAGTGTTCAATATAGATGCTAAGAAAGCGCTCGAGCGACCCCATAATAGCACAATGCACCATAACAATACGCTCAGGGTTACCTTGCTCATCAGTGCAGGTTAAATCAAAGTTTTCCGGCTGGTTAAAATCAAGCTGGATTGTTGCGACCTGCCACGTGCGACCAAGTGCGTCCTTGGCCATGAAGTCAATTTTTGGCCCATAGAAGGCAGCCTCACCAATGCCTGGCATGAAGGCATCGCCGACTCGATGCTTTACAACATTGAGCAGCTGAGACTCCACCTCCTGCCACTTTGCTTCTTCACCTAGATAAGCGGCCATATTGTCGGGATCATGGGTCGAAAAACGAACTTTTAGCTCACCAAATCCAAGCCCACCATAAAATTTGTCAATTATATCCCAAATAGCCAGCGCTTCATGCTCGACCTGCGAAGCACGACAGAAAATATGCGCGTCGTCTTGGTTAAATGCTCGCACACGACTTAGACCGTTTAACTCGCCACTCTGCTCATCACGATAACAAGTGGTCGTTTCACGATAACGGATTGGCAGGTCACGGTAGCTGCGCGGTTGAGAGGCGTAAATCTGTGTGTGGTGCGGACAATTCATGGGCTTGAGGGCGAATTCATGGCCTTCACGTGATTGAGATTTGAATAACTCGTCAGAAAATTTTGCCCAGTGTCCGCTTCGTTCATATAAGTCTTTCTTGGTTATGTGAGGAATAGCAACCTGCTCGAAGCCAACTTCATCCCTCAGAGTCTGCACAAATGCATCCAGTTTATTGCGTAGAATTGTGCCGCGTGGAGTCCAGAGTGGCAAACCGGGTCCGACTAGCTCAGAAAACGTAAAGAGATCGAGCTCTTTGCCTAGTTTACGGTGATCACGAGCTTTTGCTTCTTCGAGCATTTTAAGATGAGTATCGAGTTCTTGTTGGCTAGCGAAAGCCACTCCATAAAGCCGTTGCATCTGGGGGTTTGTCTCTTTACCGCGCCAGTAGGCACCCGCCACACGCATAAGCTTGAAGACGCCAACTTTGCCAGTACTTTCGGCATGCGGACCACGACAAAGATCAGTGAAATCACCATCAGTGTAGAATGAAACGTTTTCTACCGCGGCGTCACCCTCAGCGATCGTGCCCATCTCGGAAGCATCTAGATCCTTGGCAACTGTTGTGCCGGCACGCTTAAGGTCGTTAAGTAGCTCTACCTTGTACACCTGCTTTGCATTTTCGGCCCAGTGGATCGCTTCGTCAACTTGTTTTTCGCTACGCTCGAAAGAAAAATTCTCCTCAATTACCTTGCGCATTTCGGCTTCGATTTTGGCAAAATCGTCTTCGGATATCTTAACCCCCGGTACATCGATATCGTAGTAGAAGCCATTCTCTACCACGGGACCAACACCAAACCTCGCTTCTGGCCACAGGCGTTGAACCGCCTGAGCGGTTATGTGTGCAAGGCTATGACGCATCGCATTGAGCTGTTCTTGGTTCATATATAACCTCCATAATAATTAAAAACACGCGTTTTGCCGATGTTTCACATCGTGTCCGCGTGCCTCGGTCCGCTTACTAAGCGGAGGTTCCACCTTGGCGTTACTCTTACCCCTAGGCTTTTTCGTGTGCCCAGCGATCGCTTCCACGTGCTCTGCAGGTGGTTAGTCTGCTTCATTGCTTATCTCTTATCTTACAAAAAACACAGTATAATTGCAACGGCCGCCTCTGTTTGTTATTATAGTATCATCTTGGGTGATTAGCTCATTTGGCTAGAGCGCGTCTTTGACGTAGACGAGGTGAGAGGTTCGAATCCTCTATCGCCCACCAGAGAAACACCACTTCAACCACTGAAGCGGTGTTTCTTTTTATCCTCATTTTTCCGGGAGTTTTCCACTAGCCAAAGTGGTGATAATCGATAGTAATTATTCATTCTGTGATATATTGGGCAAGTTATTGGTCTATTGACAAACAAGAACGCTTATGCTAAAATGTCTACATGAGTAAAGATGCTCCCCAAACAAAAAAGAACCTCAAACCCTCTGCACTTACACTATTCGATCTTTCTTTTGAGTACGATGTAACCTGGACAGACATTCGGAAATCGGTTAAAAACCGTTCCCTTTAGTTAGTCTCCTGCTTGGTCTTTTGCTAGTGACTGATTAATAGCTAGCTCCCTCTACGGGAGCTTTCTTTGTTGTGCGATATCTGATCCCTCAAAAGTGATCAATTATTTTTTTGCCGAAGACCGTTGCTCTTTGGCGCGCGCGCGCGAGGCCAGTGTGGCCTTCTCAGTGACATCGAAGGTATCAAGATATTTCCCCGTCATCAGATGTGTTTGAGCGTTATACGCTGCGAGCGAACCGTAGCCGATCGATGTTACTGGAATAAGTATCCACTGTAGTATGATCCATACCATTCGCCGCCGCTTGTGGTGACTAGGCCTCGGGGGAAGCATGCGTAACGTCAATATAATGGTAATGAAGAGTCCGATCATTGCAACTCTCTGTATCTGGCTCACAACGTCTGGCAGCATATGCGCAGCATAGTTTCGCGATGCTTCTGAATTGACGAGAAGTGGTACCCACCCCCCAAACGTCACAAGTATTGCCATCCCCGCAAGGGTGACATGGCTATCTACTAGTCGCAAGAAACGCGCAAGTCCCTCGAAAAACGGAACGTTTCGCTTTTTGGTAAAGAGTCTTGTCGCAACATACGGTATATCTGAGGCACCATATCCCCAGCGTCGTAGTTGTTTAAACTGCGCCACCAACGTTTTTCGGTACGTATCGGACATCACTGCATCCTGATAAATGGGGACATGGATGGGGACGACGCTATAATTTCCCCCGTAGTAAAAGTAACTCCGCCAATACTGGTGCCCATCCTCAACGATGCTGCGCTTGCTCCAAAAATTCATCTCTACCAGTGCGTCCATTGGCTGTGAGTGGGCAGCGAAATTCCGCAGTGTATGCGGTCTCATGGCACTGATGATCGTCCAGAATGAGTTACCGGTCGCAATGACCCTCATTGGCGCAGGAGCATCCCATATATTACCGAAGTATAGTGAGATGGGTTGATACGACAATCGCTTTCGATCCTCATGAACGATATGCTCATACGCCACATAATCAAAGTAGGAGGGATGTGGACGGTTGTCAGCATCAAGCGTCGTAATAATGACGTTTGAGTAATCAATCCGTCTCTTTTTACACCATTCCTTCATTCTGTGCCCGGCAAAGGTAATATTAGGCCCTTTTCCTGACGGTATTTCGTCAGAGAGACCGTCTGGATGCATGATCGTCTCGAAAGAGAGAAAGACGCCGCTATACTCATCGCGAAGCCGCTTAGCTGTTTCGGCAATTCCTACCCCCCCACGCTCCTCATAGGCGAGCACAAGGATAGTCTGCTGATTGTTGTAGTGCGTATGTCGTACTGACTCGATGGTTGGCTGGAGCACATCATAAGCCTCATTATAAGCGGCAATGATAACCATCTGATATAACGTGGACGGCTTTGGGAACATATTTGGGTCTGCAGCCATAAAACGAAGGTTTTCCTTGTGCGTATCATACTCAAAACCACTTGATGACACGTCCATGACAGTGTGGTAGCTCTTGGCCGGATCTTCAAGCTCAGCGAGCCTAGCGTGCCAATTGATACGCTGTGCGCGCACTAGTCTGCGATGACCCATGATTGAACGAAACGCAATACCGCCTGCTTTCACGAACATAGTAATAATAAGTAAAAGTAAATAGACAGCGGCAGCAAGAGGACTTACCATTGCTAGAACAAAAAGAAGTATTATCATACCATAGCTCAAAAAACCAGGCAGTATCTCAAAAAATCGATACAGTTTTGTGCGCTTATTAAGAGGCAGTTCAAGATCAATCATGGCTATCGGAACGCCAAGCGCATTATTGAGAGAGCATAGCCGAGCGATATCACAAAAATGACTATCGTTGCATATCCAAGAAGCAACGCTGTTTGTCGACGCTCAAGATTGTGAAGTTTAATCATTAACATGGTATGAATAGTTGTCACTGCAGCTCCAAAAAGTGCAAACCCTGCCAGATATTGCCAGTGGTCTTTATAAAAATGTTGCTCGCCAAATGCGCTCACTCTTGAATAGACTTGTGCATCACGAACTTGTAGTGAAAAACCAGTTATTGCCGTATATACCACACCAGACACAATCACTGCAGCTAAAAGCAGCAAAAACGGACGATCCGTCATGACGCGTTTTATAGATAGTTTAATGTCTTCTCTACTCATACGTTCCTTGGAGCCGCTGACCGGGGTTGAACCGGTGACCTACGCTTTACGAAAGCGCCGCTCTACCAACTGAGCTACAGCGGCATACACCTAAACATGTTTCATTATACCACCCTGGGCCCGGTGAAGGAATCGTCTATCCCTGTTGAAAAAAACTCTTTCTACTGCTAGAATACTGGGAGCACTGCGATATGCGCCCGTGGTATAGTTGGCCTAGTACGCCTCCCTGTCACGGAGGAGATCGCCGGTTCGAATCCGGTCGGGCGCGCCAAAATAATATATTCACCCCACCGCGGGTGGATCTTTTATTTTGGCATGTTCCGTATGATTTGAGCTGGCGATTCAGTGAATTGAGAAAGAAAACTCCTGCTCGCACGTGTCCCTTTCGAGCGAAAAAGTAAAGCAACGTTCGACTAAACGTTACGTATGTAGCCTAATTTCTCAAACAACACGCGTGATGGCGGGACAATATCATAATGAGCAAGTTCACTTTTATCCACCCACTCGAGCTTCTCAACGTCCGCTCCAGCCACTAGATCACCACCGACGTATTCGCAAAGCACATCGAGGTAGATAAAGAACTTTCTTACACCGTCAAGATCATTTTTGATCTCCGTGTCCCACGAGAGCTTATTCTTTAATACTACATCGACGCCTGACTTTGCTTTTACCTCACGCTTCACCGCTTCATCAACCGATGTATCGGGCGTCGCCGTAGCACCGAATATGTACCAGGTTTCTTTGTATGGTGGCGAACCGTCTGGTTTTTTGCGCATCAGAATACTACCATCATTTTCCACGACTGCGACAATTAGCACCTTTGTTTCCATATTATCTCCTGTAACGTTCCTCAACAAACTCCCAGTTTACTAACTTCCACCAACTGTTAATGTATTCGTCGCGTTTATTCTTATAATCGAGATAGTAGGCGTGCTCCCACACATCGAGTCCCAGGATCGGTTCACCCTTACCTAGCATCATGGGAGTGTCTTGATTTGGCAATGGGATTATCTCAAGATCGCGTGTCAACCACACCCATCCGCTACCGAATAATCCAGTTGCTGCACTAGAAAACTCTTGGACAAACGCGTGATAACTCCCCCACTTTGCTGTAATCGCTTCTGCCAATTCGCCCCCAGGTTGGCCCCCATCTCCAGGCCGCATACACTTCCAGAAAAGACTATGGTTATAGTGACCACCACCATGGTTTCGAATAGCGGTTTTTATTGACGAAGGTAATTTCTCTATATCTGACAAAAGTTCAACCAATGGAGTATCCTTAAACTCCGTTGCTTGTTCAAGCGCCGCATTTAGCTTATCGACGTATGTCTGATGATGTTTGAGATGGTGCAAACGCATGATCTCCTCGCTTATTACAGGTTCGAGCGCCGCGTAATCATACGGCAAATCCGGTAAAATGTGCATTCTAGATAACTCCTTTGCGGTACTATTATTCTTTTGGAACAGCTATATACTCGTGAATCTTGCCATCCGCTTTGAGACGTGCTAATTGATTAGCAAACTCGGCCAGTGGGATATGAAGATATTCAAAGTTAATTTGTTTTTCATTTTTATCGAGCACTCGAACGTAATAGTAGCCACCATCAGTGCTTGTAAGCAGAACACTCGAAACTGTCCCCTTTGGCACCTTAGCAACCTCAGAAACCTGTAGCCCACCGAATGTTCCCGTAATATCAACTGGCCCCGATACTCCAGCCTGCACCTTTGCATTTCCCTCACCGCCCATAAGGCTAGCTACCAGACGAAAATCATTATTATTTTCACCGAGGAGTGTTGCCGCTTTTGTCTCACGCTCTACCGCAGTCTTGTCGATCGCAAATGCCACCCTCGATCGTAAAATACTGCGGCTGAGTTGTGAACGATAATCGTCAGGTGACCAATCATAGAGCATTCTTGAGGAGGCATAAAACGTTTCCTCTGTAATGCGACCATTGGCGGTGTTACGCTGCAAATCGATAACTGCATCAACGTCTTTATCATTTATAGTGACGTTATTGATGCGCGCTAATTTCTGAGCATACGCATCAGCAATCGCAGAGTTGAGTGCCACGCGCTTAAAATGATCGAGCTGTTTCTTACCATCGGCACTATCAAGCTTCTCCTCACTATACTTACTCATGTAGTACTCAGAACCACGATATTTTACTAAATAATCACCAAAAGGCACCGACTCGCCATCGACAGAAGCAACCGGTACCGGTATGATACGCGTTACTCTATACAGAAATGTGCTCGAGTTTTGCACGAAATAGAGTTGCCACCACCCCAACAACGCAAGAACAACCACTGATGCAACTACTATCATCAGTGCATTGATGACAAGTTTGTGCCGAGCATATTGTATAGGATATTTAAACCTCCTACCCCCCGCAAGAATCTTTTCGCGGTGTTCTGCTACTGTCTCGTTGGTAATACGAGATGGCGACTCTTCTGATTTCTTTCGGCCTTTTAGCACCGACTTAAGTGTCAGTTTCTTCATGTTCTCCTTGAGGAACTACCTCGATTGCATGATTTACAGCATCTTGCAGCTTATTATATATTTTTCCCGGGTGCTCAACATTATGGATAACGAGATCGCCAACAAAGGTTTGAATGACGATGGTGCCAAATTTAAATATTTCGCCCGTGAATCCAGGTACATTATAGCTAATGTTTTGAATTTTTGATAGACGCAGCTCTACGACATCCTTTCCAAACAGGCCGCGTTGTGTCACCTGCCGTATACGCTCATTAGAAACAATATAAACAGTAAAATACCACATAATAAAGTGGTAAAAAAAGATGATCAATCCGATCCCTAGCCCGACGAGCGGCAAGATAAATAACTCAAGGTTTGCGGACCAAATAAGCGGAGGAATCGACGTTAAGGCAAACGGTATCAGAAGCCCATAAAATCCCTTCCTCATAGCGATGATATGACGACGAAAAACAAAGAGCAGCTTTTCACCCTCACGTTGGCCTTCAAATGCAACTTCTGACGTTTGTACTTGCTTCATATTCATCCTTTGGTACCCCGGGCAGGAGTTGAACCTACAACCTTTTCCTTAGGACGGAACTGCTCTATCCAATTGAGCTACCGAGGCATAGCTACCATTATACCTCAGTAACGAACCGTAACACCATTACTTCATGTGCGCTTGATGAATCGTATCATAATCAAATAATTCATCATCATCAAACCACAGACCGACCTCAAAGGTTGCTTCATCGATATTCCCTGATGCATGGATAAGGTTCTTCACTGGTCGCGCATTGCTGTTTGCCAAATAGGAGGAATCAAACGAGTAGTCACCCCTAATCGTGCCTGGCAATGCTTTTTGTGGGAGCGTTGCACCCACAATCTTTCGGACAACTTCGATAGCATGAGGACCTTCAAGTACAAAAGCAAAAACAGGGCCAGAACGCATAAACTCCGTAAGCCAGCGACGTACTTCGGCACCAATCTTTATAGGATCATCATGTCCAAATTGTGTAACCGGGTCAAGGCCCATCTCTTTGTAGCTCTCTAGTGTCCTCTTGCCTAATCCTTCAACAAACTCCATACGATCGCCCGGATAATGAGTATCCATGAGTTCCCGGCTTGGGATAAACATTTTTGAACCTATAATCTTCAAACCAACTTTTTCAAATCGGCTTATAATTTCACCAACTATGCCGCGCTGTACAGCATCTGGTTTCATCACAACAAGTGTACGCTCCATCAATACCATTCTCCTTTTTTTCCTAGTTCTTCACTTATAGTATCAAAAGCATGCTAAGAACGGCAATCGAAAGGATAATACGATACCACCCAAAAAGGGCTAAGCTATGGCCGGACAAATACCGCATCAAAAAACTGATCGCTGAAACCCCTGCTACAAAGGCAACAACGTTGCTAATCACAATGGCTGGCATATGATCAATAAAATAGAGTCTATCGGATGATTTTAGAAAGAGTTTTACGCTCACTGCAAGCATTATGGGCAATGAAGCCATGAAACTATACCTCGCTGCTTCTGAACTCGTCAACCCTACAAGGCGACCCGCGATAATAGTTGATCCTGAACGCGATACTCCGGGTATAAGCGCTAGCACTTGAGCAAAACCAATGGTCAGCGCGCTATGCCAGGATAGCTCCTCCATACGCATTACCGAGCGAGCGCGGGGCAATCTCTCTAGGATAATCATGACAACACCGATTGTTGGCAGTGTGACAAGCACAACATATACGCTTACGAAAAAGGATGAACCATCTATAAAATCCGCCAAAAAAAATCCTATAAGTCCTGCAGGCAAAGATGTGAGCACTATGTTGACTGCTAGTGAATACTTTTTTTGTTCAAATATATCCTTTACTAACTGTCTCCACTCTCTCCTATAGTAGGTGATAAGTGCGAGCAAGGTACCTATATTAATATACTCGAGGAACAGATGATCGGGAGCAATTTTCATGAAGTGCTGCGCAATGACAAGATGGCCAGAGCTACTTACTGGGATAAACTCAGTTGCACCCTGCACCAACCCCATTACCACCGTCTGCAATATATCCATAGGGGTTATTATACGCTTTCGCTTAATAATGCGCTATGCTAGGTATATGTACATGTCTGAGCTCATCATTGATTTTATTGAACACATGGAAGTAGAACGTGGTCGCTCAGCAAAAACTGCCGAAAACTACCGCCGTTATCTCGAACGCTTTATTGAATTTGCCGGAGATATATTAGTGGCAGATATCTCATCGGAGCTGATGAGAAAATATCGGTTATGGCTTAATCGCTATACTTCAGATATTTCTGGAGAGGACCTCGCACTCATCACACAGAGTTATCATTTGATTGCGCTCCGAGGATTTCTATCCTACCTTTCTAAAAGGAACATTGCCTCGCTGAGCCCTGATAAAATTGAACTCCCAAAGGTACACCGCAAGCAAGTCACATTTCTCCATTTCGAGGAGCTTCAACGCCTCATCGAATCTATCCCATCAACCGGCAAAGAGCAGCACCTGCGCGACCGTGCGATAATCGAACTACTCTTTTCAAGTGGGCTACGAATATCCGAACTCACCGCTCTTGACAGGGACCATATCAATACCAAACGCAGAGAATTTATGGTGCGCGGTAAAGGCCAAAAAGATAGACCAGTCTTTGTGAGTCGAGAGGCAGCTGCGCATGTTGAGGCCTATTTGTCTACACGAACCGACTCACTGCCTCCCCTATTTTTAAACTATAGTCGTAACTGCGGCGCCGATCGATCTGGAATGTACAGACGACTGACTCCTCGAAGTATTGAGCGCCTCGTCAGTAAATACGCAAAACTTGCCGGTATCACAAAACACGTCAGCCCTCACACTATGCGTCATAGTTTCGCAACAGACCTGCTGATGAACGGGGCAGATATCCGTAGTGTACAATCCATGCTAGGCCACAGCAACATTAGTACTACCCAGGTGTATACCCATGTGACAGATACCCACCTCAAGCAGGTATACGATCAATACCATAGCGAGAACTCTACTACGGAATGACGGGAATGGTGGAGCAGGCAGGCACTCCCGTGCTCCCCACTGTATTAGTAATATAAAAATCTTTGCAAAAACTGCCGGTTACATCGACCGCATTTTCAGGATACGGAAGTGCTCCTGTACCAGCAACCCCTGGTTCAATACGACTCTCAACCCGCCGATAGACATTATTTGCCCGACCTGTTGAGTCAACAAGAGGCTGGACACCATCAAACTGTACGAGCGTTTGATCAAGCTCTGATGTATAAAGGGCTACTCGATATGAGGTATCTCGATAGATACTACTTAATCGCAGAAAAGCAACTGTCGAGCCCGCGGGGACCGTATATGATACTTTAAATGCAGCTTTACAGGCGTATGCACCGCCAAGATAGCCAGCTTTCGAGCACGATACCGCAATCGGACTCAGCGATTCGACATGAGCGTTGAGATCAGCTGGTGCACGTGGTTGAGAGCCTATCGAAGCAGTCGTACCGAGCGCATTCTGAGAGGCGCTTACATTTGATGGCCTCAGGAATGTTGTTGACGCGATATAGATACTATTACCTGGATTTGCTGGATCTGGCATTGCTCCGTCCATCGCCGCCCTATCCACCGAACTGGCATTTGGGGGCAGAAGAGCTTGGACACGCAAGAGTGATGGCGAGTTTGATGACCAACCTGAGCGTGGCGGTAACGATATAACAGGGACGCTCGAGGTAGGAGCTGTAAGATCAGATGAATCCTCACCGCCTGGCTTGCCCTTTAGCATCCACTCAACGGTGAAATAAGAAAACGGGGCTGTCGCTTTCATGCGAATAACTTTACTTGTGCCCGCAGTCAGATCCCCTATATTATCGTCGGTTTGTCGAAATATCTTGACACACGTATAGGCTTGGTTGAGACTAGTATCGCTCGAGCCGTTTGTCTTAATGGTCGTCTCGCCACTGCCACTGACGACTTGAGCATCTGTGATAGTGCTGCACTTGTGCGCATCGAGAGCAGTACACGCTACAGAGGTAGAGTCTTGCTGGCATGCCCGCAAGACTCGTTTGGCATCTTCGACACCAGTGACGGCAGAGTCGTATGCGCTTTGAGAAAGATCGTCGTTGAGTGCTTGTTTTTGCTCCTGTATCATCATACGGATAAATCCTATCGTTAGTACCATGATTAGTAGCGCTGCAAATATAACGATAAAAAGTGATACTGCTCCCCGTTGCTGTTCTCGAATGGTGCTCATACTTATCATTATCCCATACGTAAGACGATTTGAAACTTATTTACTGCGCAAAAATCATAATTTGAGGTTGTGTTAGATTGGTTGAGGCATGATTGGTCAACAGTATCGATAGTACCGGATTGGTTTGTACCAAGAGTGAATTGCAGCGTGTAAAGTACCCCTGGATTATTAGTCACCATCGGCGTCAGCGTCATTTCATAGAGTGCAAGCTCAGTGAAGGTACCCGTTGTCGCTGTCGTCGTATCGAGAGAATTACTCAGCATTTCGGTAGCAAGGGTTGCAGGTACATCCATGCGATAGTTACCACTAACAGGCAGGCAGTACTGTCCGCCCTGGTCGTTTACTCGTGCCATCGCAATCATCCGAGGGCTCGGTACCCCTGTATATTTCACTCCCGTACCGTCTCTAAGAGCTGAATCGGTATTCCAGATATAGCTCGCCGAGCCGAGGCAAAGACGTCCCAACCCCCCTGCTCCGATAGTATTTGGTGCGACATACTTACCACCACCCACGGTGCTCAGTGACCGCGCATCGCGTCGTATACTATCAGCAAGATTTCGGCCTATTTGATTGATTGACTTTACCGTCATTCCCTTGGAATACTGGTGCATGATTTGAAGGGTCGCAACGGTAATCGCAATCAATAAAATTGACAAAAAAGTCATCGAGATCATAAGTTCGATTAGAGTAAATCCTTTACTACAAGCTCTATTTGACATCATAAAACCTCGTAACAGTTCCGATGGTCATTGGTTGACTTGATCCAACGCTGTTCCAACACGATCGAACATGGAGATCATACGCTTTGTTGGTAGCCGAGTCAGCAGGACCCCCTGACTTGGTCTCCGCAGGCACAATCATGAGCCATATCCCGTATGATTTGGGGGTTGTCGCAAGGTAGTCAACAAGGCTATAGGTAGGAGCGAGCCCATAAGACGCAGCGCCAACACTATAGAGAGTGACCGTCTTTGCATCCGAAGTACGCCCAAAAAAGAACGTATCTGATAGAGATGCAGAAGTGGGACAGCTGAGATCTGTGCCAAACTCGGAAACTGACGACACCAGTTTGCCCGTAGGAGCTGGTTTAATCAGGCTCTCCCAGGTGGTCCTCTCGTATTTCTGGACATACCGAGCCATATCAATCTGCGCGTCTATCTGCTCGCGAACCAGGGTAATTTCGAGGGAACGCTGCGCCGAGGCGATACCTTGATTCATCAAAATAAAGGCGCCTACGATAACCATACTAAAGACGACGAATGAAAACATCACTTCGATAATCGTATCGCCCTTACTAAAACGCATCAGCAACCGCCTCCTGGACCAGCAAGCTTCACCCCGCTGCTGTTTGTCGTGTCAGGACGCACCACAGCGCCATCACGAGTTGCTCCCGTCCACCCCGAGGGATCAACACAAAAGAGAGTATCAGCTGATACCGCGCCTGTGGTAATGAGTGCTGACAATGTTAACGCTTTGGCACCGATGTAGGTTCGCACCACGCCGCTCGAAGGCGAGCGAGCAATTAAAATACTTGTCGGAAGAATTGGTGTTGCAGTGCCCGGTTGGACAATCCTCGTATCCCACTCAAGTGTATATGTACTAGAGGTTGTACCCAAAAAAAGGTTTGATGATGTCAAGGCGTCTGCATCATTCGTCTTTTTCGAACCATCTTGGGAACCATATACTACTGTCATGGTAAAAGCCCGTCCATCGTCAGTCGATATCAGTTGGCCGATCACGAAACACTCTGTCGCTCCTCTCACCTCTGCTGCAGGATTTGGAGAGTCAGTAATCTGAGAAGCACTGTCACAGGTTTTTTCTACTGGCCGGTCATTCTGAACGTTGATGGTCTGGTCATATCCCGACTGGAGATAATCGACAAAAGAGTTCGTGGCATCTTTGTAGCGCTGCTGGTTGATAGCCGTTGTCGCTCCTGCAAGCACTCCAACCGCAAGAAGACCGGTAACGGCAAGATAAAGAATGGTTTCAATAACAGTGAATCCAGCCGATTTATTCCCAATCATACTTGAGATGATTATAGCATAAGCAGCAACAAGACACCTAGAACAATTGAAGCGACAAAAGTCGCGAGATGAGCCACTCGCCCCAGAAGAATGCCAGCATCATCCCTGCGACAAGAAATGGTCCAAACGGTATATGCGAGGTACTGGTTAGCTTTCGACTGATAAGACCCGGTATAACAACGATGCAACCTATGAGGTTAGCGAGAAAGAGCGCTAGTAACGCCTGTCGCCAATTTGACAGAAAAAGTCCCAGTCCGACTCCTAACTTAACGTCACCGAAGCCAATCCATCTCCCACCCGAAAGCATGTAAAGTATGCCATAGAGACCGCCGAGTACCGCCACAGCCCCTACTACTTCAACAATTGAACCCCACCCCCCATGAAAGCCAAGGACAATAAATATAATTCCCAGTAACATATAGCAGTAGCTAACGATATCTGGCAGAAGCTGCCAACGAATGTCATATGTAACCAAAATCGCAAGACTTGTGAGAGAAAGTAGCCAGACGACAAATGCTCCCCATGCTACCCCTGATGTAAGAGGTGTGGGCCAGTAAAGATATGAGATAACAAATGCAGCGCTTAGCCCAAGCTCTATAAGAGGTTCCAGGGAGCCTATAGATTGCCGACAGTAACGGCATCTGCCGCCTGTACCAGCCCAGCTGAGCAGAGGGATCATATCATACCAACGCAGCTGATGATGGCAGTATAAGCAGACTGAGCGATCTGACGTAAGAGAAACTGATATGAGAGGTTTCAAGCGGCTAAGTTCTTGTTTATCAATAGTTTCCCCGGCCTGTCTGTCCTCGTCAAGCTGTCGCGCCCGTAAGCGCCACACCTGAGCACCTGCGAAGCTACCAAGCATGAGTCCCCCGATACTAACAATCAACGTTCCAAAAATATAATCCATACTCCAGATAGTATAGCAAAGACCGCGTCACTGGAAGAGACGCGGTTCGAATGCTCAGACTATATACAGATGCCTAGACTGCTTGGCAGACAATTGCGCTACCGTTTTCGAGCTTGATAAGAATCGCGGCATTGCGTGTTGTACCCGATGCTACTGCATCGCCAGTAGAGTTGCAGGTTGCACCCGTGACAACTTGAACAACGTTTGTGTCGGCATTTCCTACTGTATCACCAGAAGCATACGCCTTAACAGTTACGATGTAATCGTTATCAATGACCGTGTCATTTGCTGAAGCAGTGAAGCTTCCTGCGGCACCTTTATCACTCGTAGTCCCGGTGCGACCATCGACATAGCCCTGTAGATCAACACCCTTGGTTGGCTGGGCTCCCCGCTTATTTGACTGGTAGGTAGTCACGGCCGAGCTTACCTTTCCGAGAACCGTCTTGCGTGCGGTATCGCGTTGATTACGCTGCAAAGCAGGCAAGGCGATGAACACCATCAGGAAGATAAGTGCCGCAATAGCGAGCACGAGCACCACCTCGATGATTGTAAACCCCCGTTGTTTTTGCTGAATGCTCATAGTTTCGTTCCACCTTTCTTATGAACAATACTTATGCTTAAGGCCTATCATAGCGTGCTCGGTGTTATTTGTCTAGTACTTAGACGCCATTTACGAGGCTATAGATTGGGAAGAGGATTGCTCCTACCATTCCACCAGCTACGATAGCAAGAACCACCATAAGGATCGGTTCGATCGCTGTCGAGATCGCCTTGATCTCTTCGTCAAGCTCATCCTCAAACACTTGGGCCGTCTTGCCCATCATCTCATCAATTTTGCCTGACTGTTCGCCAATCTTGATCATCTGCGGAACCATTGGTAGGATGTACTCCTCCGACTGAATAGCAGCTGAAAGTGCCTTACCCCCCTTTACTTTCTCGGCCGCTCGATCAATACTCTTGCTGACAACCACATTGTTTACACTCTCCGAACTAATGCGTAGCATGTCGAGCATTGCCACACCGGTCGACAGTAGCGTCTGTCCTGTACGGGTGAAGCGTGCCATATAAAGTTTACGAAACATTCCCTTAAACAACGGGGCATTGAGTTTGAGGGTATCGAATGTCCTGATACCGTTTTCGGTATGCATATACTGTCTCAAGAAATAAATGCCAATAAACATAACGACAAGTACAAGCCACCAGAAGTGAATCATGAAGTTTGCACTGTTTATCATGATTTCGGTCAGCATAGGAAGTGACTTTTTCATATCATGATAGAGCTTTTCAACCTGTGGAACCACGGTAAATAGCATAAACAACATCACCGCCAGTATAACAACCATTACAATGATAGGATACGTCATTGCACCCTTTATTTTACTCATCATAGCTGCATCTTTTTCTTGCTGTGCTGCAACACGTTTGAGTGCCTCATCGAGTGTTCCCGATACTTCACCGGCCGCCACAAGTGCCAAAAAAATCTTATCGAAGACTTCGGGGTGCTTTCCAAATGCTTCCGATAACTGCTTACCACCCTCGACGTCGGCGATGACTTCTTGGATTACTCCCTGGAGTTTTTTATTCTGCGTTTGATCAAGCACTGTCCGAATGCTTTGTGCGAGTGGCAAACCAGCTCCGATCAGAGTGGCAAGCTGTCGAGTAAATACGATCTTATCTTTCGTCTTAATCCTTCCGGTCAGACGGCCGATCAATCCACCATTTTCGTCTACTTCCTTGATGGTAAGGGGCGTATACCCCTGCTCAACCAATGCTTTCGCCGCCGAGGTTTCCGAATCAGCCTGAACAATCGACTTAATAATTTTGTCGGAGTTCTTGTCACGTGCTTCGTAATTAAATTTCTTCACGTGTTATCATCCTCTCATCAATCGCTCAAACTCTGTCAGGTCAACGGCAAACTCACGAGCATTGTCATACGTCACCGTTCCACTCTGAACCAGATTCACAAGCGTACGATCCATGGTCTGCATTCCCTGATCTGCACCAGTCTGGATAATGGCATCAAGCTGATGGCTCTTGCCTTCACGGATAACATTGCGCACCGCAGGATTTGCAATAAGAATTTCAGCTGCAACTACCCTTCCCCCACCAATAGCAGGTACAAGGCGCTGACTACAGATTGCCATCAGAATATTAGCAAGCTGTGCGCGAATCTGTGGTTGCTGGTGAGGGGGAAACACATCGATCATACGGTCGATGGACTGCGAGGCCGAGTTAGTGTGGAGTGTCGCAAAGACTAAGTGACCGGTTTCGGCAATCGTAATTGCCGCAGAAATCGTTTCGAGATCGCGCATCTCACCAATCAACACAACATCAGGATCTTGACGAAGTGAGCTACGCAGCGCTGCAGAGAACGAGTAGGTATCGTAATGTACTTCTCGCTGAACAATAACAGATTTCTTTGACTTGTGAGTAAATTCAATTGGATCTTCAATTGTGATAATGTGGTGAGCGCGTTCACTGTTGATTTTGTCTACAAGAGCAGCAAGCGTGGTTGATTTTCCAGACCCAGTTGGTCCTGTTACAAGTACAAGACCGCGCGGATAGTCAGCAAATGAGAGCACTACTTGCGGCATACCCAGTTCAGTAACAGACTTGATCTCATTTGGGATGAGACGTAGCGCAGCAGCCAGGTTACCACGTTCGTGAAAGGCGTTAACGCGAAACCGCCCTAACGTCCCGAAAGCAAAGCTGAAGTCAAACTCCTTGTCTTTAAGAAGAATTTGTTGCTGATCCTGGTCCAAGATGGCAAACACAAGTGACTCAACTTGCTGCTCATCAAGAGGATTGAAGCCGACAATTGGTATCAACGCACCATCAACACGAAGCATTGGTGGTAACCCCACCTGAATATGAAGGTCTGAAGCGCGCTTGCGAACAACTTCTTCTAGTAATACTTCGATGCGTAGTTCTGGATTATTCATGCCTTCTCCCTTTTATGCTGTATCTGCCGCGACACGATTGACTTCCTCTAGTGTCGTGACCCCTGTTAGCGCCTTCAGGTAACCATCTTGACGCATTGTAATCATGCCCTGCTCGACTGCTTTACGTTGAATGTCGGCACTTGTCGAGCGTGCGACAATGAGGTCTTGTATTTCCTCTGTAATATCCATCACTTCGTACAGTCCAGCCCGCCCCGTATAACCGCGGGGTGTCGAGGGAGTGTCACGTCCCTTTACTAAAGTATAAGCGGTTTGACCTGCAAGTGGCAAGTCCTTATAGCCGAGATCGGCAGAAACCCGTGCCACTTCCTCTTTGGTCTTTGGTAACAAGTGACCGACGGTGTCGAGAATACTTTTTGTTTCAAGTGGACTCGACCAATAGGCATCACGTTGAGGGGCCACACGGCGAACAAGACGCTGTCCGATAATCGTGTTGACGGTACTCGCGATTAAAAATGGCTCAATACCCATATCCAGAAGGCGCGGTAGCACTCCGGCCGCAGAATTAGTGTGCAACGTACTAAATACGAGATGTCCAGTGAGTGCTGCTTGCACAGCCAAGTTTGCAGTCTCGCCATCACGAATCTCACCTACCATCACCACGTTTGGATCTTGACGCAAAATCGAGCGCAGCCCCGATGCGAAAGTTAGCCCTACCTCTGCGTTAACCTGAATCTGATTGACACCATCCATTTTGTATTCTACCGGATCCTCAAGTGTCACAATGTTGATAGTCTCGTCCTTTATTTCCTTGATGAGAGCATAGAGGCTAGTTGACTTTCCTGAGCCTGTAGGTCCAGAGGTGAGGAGCATCCCGTTCGGTTTTTTGACGCCTTTTTGAATAGTACGTAAGGCGCGGCCGGCATATCCCATCTCTTCGAGGTCAAAGCTATTACCTGATTTATCAAGCAATCGAATTACCACCTGTTCCCCCCACACCACTGGGCTGATGGCGATACGGAGATCAACTTCTTTGTTACCTACTTTTACGGCAAACTGACCGTCCTGTGGTGTGCGATGCTCGTCAATTTTAAGGTTAGAAAGAATCTTGATACGACTAATGAGAGCGGGTTCGATACTTTTTGGCAGCTGCATCACTTCCCTAAGCACACCGTCAACGCGGCAGCGAATCTTGAGAGCTTTTTCAAATGGTTCGATATGGATGTCACTTGCCCTAGACTTTACCGCGTATTCCAAAATTGTACTGAGTGCACGGCTGATAGGAGAATCCTGAACAATCGTCTTAATGTCCTTGGTTTCTTCTTGAGCTGCTTCTTTTTGAGATACCTCAGCAGCCACATCAACACTTGATAAGTCGGTCTTGTATTGATCAAGCACGTGTCTCACACCCGCCTCCGACGCCATAAATACCTTTAAGGGTCGTTGGATGCGATTAGCGAGATAGTCGACTGCCTGCACGTTATTTGCATCAATCATTGCAACTGCAAGTCGGTTTTGAACCTCTGCGAGCGGTACCGCCATAAAGCGCTCAGCGATATCAGATGGCAAAAGTGACAGAATACCCTGGTCAATCACGCTATTGCTGAGATTGACATAGGGGACCCCCGAAACTTGCGCAATCGCATGAGTCAGCAGTTCGTCATCAATTGCATCTTGCTCAGTAAGAACCGTAAGCAGTGTTTTACCCGACCCGGCTGCCTCAGTAGTCGCACTTTGTATCACATCAGTACTCACCAAGCCTTCTTCGGTGAGAAGCTTTACGAGTTTTTCTTGTATGTCATTTGTCATTAACGCCATGTCAGCAATCCCTATTGCGGTAGCGTCTTGTCACCGATAAACGTTTCGACCGTGGGATTGATGGCGTTACTGTTAAATACGTTTTGATCAGGTGGCTCAACTCTATCAGATATACTCTCGATTGTATCCACCTGTACCCCTTTTTCGGAAACCTGCAAAAAAGGAATGTTGCTCGCAACGAGAAAAGCGGTGAGCACTGCAAGACCGGCGATGAGAACGATCATAGCTATATCTGTTTTCTTCATTATTTACGCGCTCCCACAGGTATTTTTTTCAGCTCGATCTTCTTTTCCGGTAAGTAATAGGCGTGTGCCTGAACTACCATTGTCATACGAGTCTCAGACTGTTCGATCCTCAATGTATCGATATCCATGATGCGTACCGAGCGCTCGAGACGTTTCAAAAGGTCTTTGATGGCATTTGGGTCAGATGAAGACACTGTAAATGAGAAAGCCATCCTTTGTACCCCATCGGAAGTAGTACTGCTATTTGCCGTACCGTTTGCGCCTACTGCAGGTGTGGCATCAAGTGAATCAATCGTAAGATTACCACCACTACCAATTAACTTTGTCTGTAGTGATGCCCCAAGTGCCAAGGTATTCTCGTCGGCGGGTAATGCGTCCAAAATCACCTGGAGTGCCTTTTCGTTTGAATTTGCCTTCGCCGAATTCAGAGCAACATTGGTTTCAAGCACCCGAATATTGTCCGACAGCTTGGGCACCGCCTTGATGTTCTGCTGTAAGGTTGAGACAGTTTTATTTTTTTCAGTGATTACCTTTTCCTTAAACATAATTTGCTGAATCAAAAACCAACAAATTACTGCCGCAAACCCGACCAAGACAGAGGCACCTGCCACCCAGATGAACATCATGCGACTTGATTTGGCTATTTGCTGACGTTTGTTGGCACTGACATCTTTCTGAGCCATTACTTTGTGTCTCCTGTCTTTGGTGACGACGAGAACAAATCGTCGGGAACTCGTGTTCTAGAGTCGGTAACGTCGGTTACCTTCGTGGGCGAAACGATTCGAACATTTGTAGAGGTGTTGGCAAAGAGCTCCTTGGGATAAACAAAGGAGAGCTTGAACTGTAATACCTTTGCCCCAGTCGTATCGGTTCCATAACTAGCATTATTGAGCGTAACACTATCGGTGAGATTGATCGTTTGCTCCTTACCATCTCTGTCGGTATAGACAACCTTGGTATTCAGTATTGTTTTTTTGAACGCGTCGGTCGCAGTAAAGCTATTTGCCGCCGAGCCCTCGATCGACAGTGAATTGTCAGTAGGATTCAACGAAACAGTAGAAATCCGAACGTGATTTGGGTCTTTCGGGTTGATACCACCTAAAATGTCAAATAGGCGCGAATTGATACCTTTGTCATTGTTTAGTGTTGACACTTGAGCCAACTGGTTTTGGATTGTCACTAAATTACTGAGATTCTCATTTTTTTTGAGTGTTGCATAGTCATCCTTAATGCTATTGTCTGCCAAAATTTCACGAACACCCTGACCACCAAGTAACAGCGCGAAAATGACAATTGCCACACCCGCCGCGATACTTGCCATAATAGAGAAAGAGATCACCGTATTGCGTGTACGCTGAGCACGTATGAATTCTTGCTTTACATCAGGAATCAAGTTGACTTCGATCATGACAAGTTCTTCCTCTTCGCGAGACCTACCACTGTCGTAAACTCAGAGGCAATCGCAGCAAGCTGCTGCTGGTCATTCTGTGACATACGAATGTTTTGCCATGGATTGGCAAGTGCCGTCTGGATACCAACCTTTGTCGCGACGTACTCATTAAACCGTGGTATGACTGCACCAAATCCTGAGAGCAAAATGCCACTTATAGCGATGTTGGGATACCTCGTCTGAAAGAACTTAACGGATTTTGTCATTTCGGCTGCGAAACTATCAAGCACGTTTTCGATAGCGTGGAGCACTTGACCTTCAAGCCTATCTGGTGCAAGCCCAAATTTCAGGATAAACTGACGAGCTTGGTCGTCCTGGACATTGAGGTTTTGGACAGCCGACTTCACCAATGATCCAAGCCCCGTGGGGACCGTGCGCACGAGTCGCGGCGTATCACCGTAGGTAATTGCTAGGTCGGTCGACTGCTCACCGATATCAATCAGCATCATCGCCGTACTCGCCGTGCCTTCTGGTACGAGAGCACGCACCATCGCGATAGGATCTGGCTCGGCAGCGATAACATTGAGCCCAAGGGCTTCAATCATCTCTAGCCGTTCTTCGCTATAAACCTTTGCGGTACTCGTGATCAACACTTCCTGCTGATTTTGAGCGTGTAATGATGGTCCAAGCAGAGCCCAGTCAACCTTTGCATCATCGACTGACATAGGAATATACTGATCAATTTGATATTTCATCGTTGCTTTTAGTTCTGACTCGGCTACCGATGGTACATCGATAACCGTCGTAAACGTCTTATTCGAAGGTAGTCCGATCACCACGTTTTTTGTCTTTATGCCACTTTGTCCTAGCGCTGTGATAATCACTTCGCCAAGTCGCCGCCGAGCCTCGGGGGAATCACTCGAAGTAATCTTACTATCAATGGGTGCGTAGCCATGAGCAACAAGCATCCAGTTATTGGCGCCGCTAGCCGATAACTGCACCACCCGAACGGCGTTAGTGCCGATGTCGAGTGCAAAGAAATCGCCCATCCCCTTCTTTAGATTCATACTAGTGACTATTATACATAAGCGTCTTCAGATTACGCAAGTCTATTTTGTGCTTCTATTCTAATAGCGTGGTGGCAGCTCACGCGTACTCACCGTCGTCAAATCACCTTGAGATTCACCATAGTTTAGTTCCCACAAAAACGCATCAGGACGAAAGTTCAGGATTTCTGCCGGGTAGTTGACGCCACCAGTGTTTTTTTCTGCACCATAGGTTCGTCGAAGTTGAAGCTCCCTCGCCATTACTGGACCATTCACCTGTAGTTGTGTGTTACAAACACTTGCCGAAAGTCCGAGATAGTAGGGGTTTTGGGCCACATCACAGGTGCTAATCGTGCCCCCTGTCGTAGCAGACGAGGGCTGGGCTATCAACCAAGCATCGACTTTTGTAACACTCGGTTGAATAATGATATTCTGCGCAATCACCACAATCTGCGCAACGTTCGCACCTGAGGCTGGGTAGGCACCAAGGACGAGATTACCCGATATCGTCACTGTTCCTGTGGTACGAATAACCACCGTTCGCGGCGAGCTCAGTGTCCCCTGCAGAGTGAGGTTTGAGGCACCTGCATTTGTTATACCGCTTGGTAACGTATCAACGTTTATTGCCGGCCCCGCAGCCCCAGCCGTTCCAAGGAGTACGGGGGAGTTGACAATGCCCGGAAATGCACCAGTTGCCCCCCAGCGTCCATAGGGTATAGTAGTATTTGCAAAACTAAGTACATTTCTACTTGAAGCGGATTGCGAAATTGCGGCACCCGTTTTGCCTGAAGTGGTCGCGGCAGAAGCAGAGTCAATCTGTCCGTTGAGTGGTACCAGGAGACCATACTCCCCCCAACTACCATAGGTACCGTCATCAGTCACTCGAGGCTGCGCAATGATGGAGGAATTACTACTGGCATAGCCGCTCGTAGACAGAGCACCTGCGCCAACACGTATATCGCCCCCCCACACTTGGACAAGAGGCCGTTTGCCGATTGTGACACAGCCAGGGTAGGAAATGCGATGATCACTAGATGACGTATGGAGATAGTCATAACCACTCACGGCTACAATGCGACAAACCGTATCGCCAATTGCATAATCATCGGCTTTTATAGAAGTTGTGTCAGCAGTTATGCCGCTTGCAGATGATGTGAGTGATGTGACCCCCGCCGGGAACTTAACCGTCCCAGATGTCGTAGTGCCTATACAAACTATTTTACCACTGTATGCTGGCTGACTTGCTAACCAGCTACATCCTGATCCAGACGCGTAATTAGCAATAGTAAATGCTGGTTGACCATTACTGCTACCAAATACCCCGCCGACATTGGCACCTGGAGTTCCCGTCGTCTGAAAAAACGACGCCACATTGCCAACACTGCCGCTTGGTATTTTAAAATCATATACTGCGTACTGGTTATCCACATCTGAAGCAGGACCGATGTTAATCACTTGCTCCAATATCTGCGCGGGGTTCGAGGGCGACAATGACTGTCCCGTAAATAACGTGCTCAATGCTTGATTATTGAGCATCGATTGTGGATACAGACTATAGTTTGAGCGTATCGTTGCACAGGCCGGGGGATTATCGACAGCCCCAGAGACATAGCTTGAAGGATTCCTTACCATTGTTTCGCACAGCACTTTGCCCACATCGCTTGCCTGCACCGTATACTGCCCATAGACGTCAGCTACATCTTGCGTACTGTTTCCTGAAAACGTCAGCGTAGGGCCTACCTGATCTTGGAACCAACCATTTCTACGATGCTGAGATGTACTAATTTCAATCGCACCCGAACCCGCCGCAAAATTACTCACCGTTACTGAATGATACCAATCTAGCCTATCACCGGGATAGGCAGTAACATTTTGAGTTGGACCGACAACAGCGCCAACGGGACTTGTTACTTTCACCTGCGTGGTTGATGTCGATGTCCAAGGGTTTGGTTTCTTGCGTCTCGTAACTGTCACAGGCACGGGATCGGTATAGCATGTACCTGTCGTGCCATTAGCATAAAAACAGCGATAAATGTCGATGATGATCGTTTGACTGTCATCTGCACTCGCGTTATTGGTTGCCAACCCAGACACGTCTAGGGTAGCACCGATAGAGCCTCCTTCATCAGAGTAGTTTCGCTGCGCTGGACTTGGCAAACTTCCTCTGTCCAGCGTGGTCGAGCTCAACAATGTCAGTCGCCACCCCTCTGTACCTGATGGCGCGACGTCCGTTGCATAGATATGCTGACCATCTGCGCCATCACGGCATCCATAGGCAGAACCGTTGATATTGACTGCAACAGAGTTGGTGCCGTCGTCAACAGTTACCCCCATGCTATAATACCAGCCCCATGAATTGGTAAACCAAATCGCTCCGCGAGTGCCAAATTGCGTACCGCTCTCATAATTACACTTATACCATGCGCTATACTCGGCGTTGTTGTACCAAGATCGATTAAGCGGCAGATCGCCCACGGTGTAGGCATAAGCGGTTGAACTATTTAGTAAACTTGCAAGAAACAGCGTGATACCAAAGCCGATAACATAAACTCGCGGCAATACTCTCATGAGCTATTTAACCCTCACCCACTGGTCGTTTTGTTGAAGGATTTTCCAAGAGTTTAATGAGATTGGCTGTTTGTTCATTGCCTGCGAGATCGGGCACAGAGCCGTTCACGTATTGACCATTGTCGTTGAGTGATTTGAGTGTAGTATATAATTCCTTGGCTTTTGCAAGGTCGTTGATACGAATAGCTGTCTGTACGGCCATAAAGACACAGGTGGCATCAGTTTTATAGTCCTTCTTTGTTTCGATCGTCGATAGCATCGCTTTTTGGGCAACGACGTCCTGGGCTTTCTTTTGCAAAGCTATATAACCATCAATATCAGCTTTTGTACAAACAGTCCCGCCAAAACTAGGTTTTTGCTGAGGAGTTTTGAAACCAATATAACTATACCCCATCACAGCGGAGAGTCCGAACAACCCAAGTAGCGCTATCACACTGGTAAGGAGCACCACCGTACTTTTTGCAAACCCAGGTTGTGTCGTTTTCATTCCTACTACCCTCTTACATTGCTTATGATTATAGCAGCTTGTTTGTCTCGGTCAATCACTCATCAATAAGTTGATAGTCTGATAAAATAGGATCATGGGTTTATCAATAGGCAAACAAAAATTTTAACCCTATTGCCTTTCGAGCTAAAATTAGACATGCCACCGACAGACCGCGGTATGCGCGGTTGCTCTGATAAATACATCAACGAGTTAGTCTCTAGCTCTCGCAGAAGTCCGAGATAGCGAGATACCCTCTCTACCCGCACACAGTATCTATCCACCCAGCTTAAACGTCGCGAGTATCTTCCTTTGCCGCCAATCACTGTTCGGGAACATGTCGACAAGCGCTAATTCATCAATTACCACATCCTTTTGCAGCATACCCGATTTTTGAATTGTACAATGTGGCAGAAACCCCTCCCTCGTAAATGCTGGTGTATTAAAAATGGCACCATTTTGCTCGAGCAAATCAACTACCATGGTGTGAAGCTCGACGAGCTCGTCTGTTTTCTCAACTAATATTACAGTGGTGTCACCTAGTTTTGCTTGATGCTTCGGCTTGACGAGTACTGCGTGTTGGCTACGCAAGACGTTTTCCATCTTTTCGTCTATATCTGTGCTATTTCGGTCTATAGCAAAAACATCGGCAAACGTCATATGCAGCGGCCAGTCAGACATATTATACTCGAAACCTTTAGGTTGATGTTCAAGGAACCCAACAAGACTATACTTCTGTGAATATTGCATGTTCTCATACTACATGCAGCTGGTGATATCGACAAACCACCCCTGTTAGTGATATAGTCGGTTTATGTCTTTATCTATCGGAATCGTCGGCCTTCCCAATGTCGGCAAGTCGACACTTTTCAACGCACTTACCAACAACGACATTTTGGCCGCCAATTATCCGTTTGCCACTATCGAGCCAAATACAGGCGCAGTACCTGTGCCAGACGATCGCCTAGACGTATTGGCAAAAATGTATAATTCAGAAAAGATTATTCCGGCGAGCGTTACCTTTGTTGATATCGCCGGGCTGGTTGCCGGAGCCAGTAGGGGCGAAGGGTTGGGCAATAAATTTTTGGCGAATATCCGCCAGTGTGATGCCATTATCCATATTGTCAGGGCATTTGAAAACAACGACATCATCCATGTCGACAATGGAGTGCACCCAAGCCGTGATATTGAAACAATCAACACCGAGCTTATTCTCGCAGATCTGCAAACCATCGAGACGCGTATAGGTCGTCTTCAGAAAGAAGCAAAGGCTGACCCAAAGGTGCGTGACGCCTTGGACTATCTCGAAGGTATCAAGCGTAATTTTGAGGCTGGTATCCCGCTCTCAGTGAGTAAAAACATTATTCATGAATACATTAACGACCTTCATCTCCTCACCGCAAAACCCGTTATCTATGTATTTAATGTTAATGAGGAAATGCTCGTTAATGACGATGCGAAAAATGGTCTTCGCCATCTGGCCGGAGATAGCCCTGCGCTGCTTATTTGTGCAAAACTGGAGGACGAACTCAAAGGCCTCAGTCCCAGCGATGCGGCTGAACTCCTCGCGAGTTATGATGTACCTGAGATGGGACTCGTGCAGATGATTCATGCTGCCTACGATGTACTCGGACTTCAGAGTTATCTGACCGCAGGCCAAAAAGAAGTACGGGCCTGGACTATCCATCAAGGCTGGACAGCGCCGCAGGCAGCGGGTGTGATCCATAGCGACTTTGAGCGCGGCTTCATCGCAGCACAAGTAGTTGATTATTATGATCTCATCGCGGCAGGCAGCGAAGTAGCTGCCAAAGCAGCCGGAAAAGTTCGTACTGAGGGCCGCGACTACGTCATGCAACCAAACGATATTGTTGAATTTCGGTTTAATGTCACTAAATGAGATATGAGAAAACCCCCTACTCCTGCCGCTGGTATGCGTCAGTTTCAGGGGGATCCTCGACGTAGTGATGGACGGCTAGCGCGCACCGACAAGCTTCCAGCCGATGGCAATGACCTTGGTGGAGTGTTCGAGGCTGTTTGACGGCTGCAAGCAAGCAAGCGTCACCAGCCAATTCGGAATTGGCTTCGTCCCCCATACCTTGGTCGACTGGCCCAGATGGTCCGGACCGTACTTGTCGACCTCGTCGATCTGCACCGCCTGGTAGACCAAGACATGCTCACCCGATGCCTGGGTTTTGAGCAGCAGCTCATCACCAAGCTCGACCATGACATGCGGGTTTGCAGCCTGCCAGTCATACATGGGGTTGAAGGCAGCGTCTCCCTTGCGCCAGGTGTGACCCACGATGACCGACAAGTCGGTAGTAGTGGTACCGGGTAGCTGGTACGGCTTGTTGAGGGCCGTGTAGTAGCAGGCCTTCATCGGGAACCGAAAATCCGGTTCGACCATACCGGCGTCATTGAGCGGGCACGGCACAGCTTCGTCGATCTCGACATCGACGCCGATTGCCGGAATCATCACCCGCTTCGGCACTGATCGGGCGACAACAGGCAGCGTAGCTTCTGACCGAAGTGTCGTCTTGACCGAGGCGGTGGGTACTGAGACGCGTACCGGTGGCGGCACGTCGTCAGATTGCCGGAGGTAGGAGTAAACCCCCACTCCTAGCGAAACCAGAAGCGACAGTATTATTGCCAATACCCAGTAGCGCTTTGTGTAGCGTGGCATGGACGAATCCACACCTCCTTTCATACGTCGAGTTGTCATCGTACCGGCAGTGCCAATAGACCAGCCCTATGAATAGAACTTGAAATATATAATACCATATTATTCTATGAATGTAAATAATTTCAGATAGTGAGAAGGGGGCCTCCCTGGAGGACACACGAACAACGTGCATCACTCCAGAGAGACCCCCTGGGTATACCGTTCATCTCACGGTGTGGAGAAGGCTAGATCTCCTCCTCCATGGGTTGGCGCCGACGCCGGAGCACCAGCGTCGTCCAGATGGCCAGCAGACCGACCAGGAGAACGATGCCAGATGGAGTCAGGATCGCCACCCAGTTGTGGGCAGCTCCCTCGAGGCCCGGCGTGGCGTCGATGCCACGGTCGCTGTCGGAGCTGGTGGGACAGGCCTTGAGCTCCGCAACCGTCATCGGGCGCGAACGCTTGTCGACCTTCACCAAGGTCCAGTGGGCGGTGTTCGGGTCGTTGACGTACGCGCCGTTCGACCAGATCTGCGGAACCGACCAGGTGCCCTGCTGCTCCCAGACCGAGTAGGTGGTGACGCAGTCACCGGAGCCCTCGATCTTCTGCCAGTTCCCGACGACCGTCTTGGGACCCGGGTTCGGGGGAACGTCCACCGGACACGCCTTGACCTCGTCGGCCGTCATCGGACGCGACGGCAAGTCGACCCGGACCGTGGTCCAGTGGCTCTTGTCGGGGTCGTCGATGTAGGCCTTGGCGGTGGCACTCCAGACCTGCGGGATGACCGTGTCCACCCGGAACTGCTCGACCTCGTGGGTCGTGCAGCTGGCCGTCCCCTTCTGGACCGTACCGATGACGGTGCGGGGACCGGGGTTGTCGGGGATCACCGTGTTGCAGGCGGTGGTGCTGGTGACCTGCTGGGTCTTGAGCACCGTGCCGTCCTTGGCGACGATCCGGATGACGGTGAACTTGTAGTTCGTGGTCGGCACGCTGACCGAGATCTGCGTGTTGACGGTGAACGGGCCCGACGTGATGACGTTGTCCACCGGGCTGTCAGCCGCGGTGTGAACGTCGGCGTACACCACCGCGTCGGTCGGGAAACCGACGGTGGTGACGCATTGCTTGACGTCGGGAACCGGACAGGCCTTGACCTCGTCGGCCGTCATCGGACGCGACGGCAAGTCGACCCGGACCGTGGTCCAGTGGCTCTTGTCGGGGTCGTCGATGTAGGCCTTGGCGGTGGCACTCCAGACCTGCGGGATGACCGTGTCCACCCGGAACTGCTCGACCTCGTGGGTCGTGCAGCTGGCCGTCCCCTTCTGGACCGTACCGATGACGGTGCGGGGACCGGGGTTGTCGGGGATGCAGGTTCCGTCCATGCCGGTGATCTGGTTATCCGAACCGCGCGCGAAGCCGTCCGGAGTCCAGCTCGTGTAGGCATACACCCACGGTGAACCCGTGGTGGTGCCTGGGAACGTCAGCGTCCCCAAGGTGACCGTGGTGTTGCCCACGGACGCCACGGGACCGCGGTCCATACCAGCGGCGCTGGTCGGCGTGCCCTGGAAGCTGGGGGTACCCAGCTTCCACATGGTCGACCCGCTGTTGCCAGCGGGAACGTTGGCGGTCGTCAGTTTGACGGGAGCCTTGTAGCTCCCGTCCGCCTGGCAGACCGCCACACCGGTGAGATCACCGGTGTGTGCCTGCGCCTCGGCAGCCCCGAAGGACATACCGAGCGCGGCGACAAGCGGCACAGATGCCACAAGGGCACCGAGCCGACGCCGCCATGATGTGGCGAGAGTCACCTAATCATCACTTCCTTCTGTTGTTCTTTATGAGATGATCGGATTGTTAATGCGCCCCGGCGGGGAGCATTTGATTGCTACAACCCGATCGGTGGTACTACAACGCTACTCATCGATTTCCACCTCGAGAGTATTGTCTTACGAATAATATCATAATCTAGTATTATTGTAAAGTTTTTGTGCGCGCTAGTAAATAAAATCGTTCCCTATTACCACGACTCCCCCTCACCTCACTATCGGACTTTTTTCGTACGACAAAATATGACCGTATCCATGACTCAAAGCCGAGCAAAATCTCCCGTCGCACCTTATCATTTTTGATCACACCACTACTGCCGATTTGGGTTCGTGCTGCCTCAAACTGCGGTTTCACCATAACTACTACCTGGGTATGTGCACCGATAATCGTCACAATGTAGGGCAACAGTTCTCGCACACTGATAAATGATACATCCATGACGACGATATCAGGACACTCTTTGGGCTGAAAATTCCGTATATCAGTTTTTTCGTGTAGTTCGATGTGTGGATTGCCCCGCAAACTTGGGTGCAACTGATCGGTGCCGACATCGACCGCATAGACTTTCCGCGCTCCGTGTTGCAGCGCGTAATCCGTAAATCCACCGGTGCTACTCCCCACATCGAGCACTACTTTGTCGGCAAACCGAATGCCAAGCGCATTTGCCACACTGGCTAGTTTCAACCCAGCACGACTGACATACTGTTCGGGAGCATCCAGCGAGACAAAAGCAGCCTCATCAACAAATGACCCCGGCTTCGTAACGACGGCACCGTTCACCTTTACCCGCCCGAGACGAATCCAGCTCTCTGCTTGAGAGCGCGTTGGTACAAGTCCACGGACTGTCATTAATTGATCAAGGCGCTGCTTCACATCCTACTTCTTGCGTTCACGATACTCGCCAGTTGCTGTATCTACCGAAATAATATCGCCTACTTTGATAAATGACGGCACTTTGACGACAAGCCCCGTTTCCACCGTTGCATCCTTGAGAACACTCGAGGTAGTGTCGCCCTTCACCACGTCTTCTGTATACGTCACTTCGAGATAGAGGTTTTTTGGCAACTCAACAGTGATCACGCGATCACCAAAAAACTGGAGACTGAGTTCATCACCTTCTTTGAGATAACTCTTCGCTTCATCGACAACGTCACTCGATAACTCGAATTGCTCGAAGCTCTCCGGATCCATAAAGAAGAAGGTTTCGCCGTCATTATAGAGATACTGGACAGCTTTGTTGTGCACTTCGGCTGTCTCGATTTTATCTTGACCCTTGAAGGTTTTTGGGATGACACTGCCATCAATCAAGTTCTTCAGCTTGACATTGACGATACTGCCGCCGCGGCCCATGACTTTTTGCGCATACTCGACGACTCGATATGGCTTGCCATCAATCTGGCAGACGGTGCCTTTTTTGAGATCAGTTGGTTGGTACATGATAATTTCCTTTCTGAGTAAGTGTTGCAAAATAATCTTCGAGCGTTTCTGCTCGACGTATCATTCGCACGCCTCCCCCAGGATCAAACAATAACTCTGCGTGACGCAGTTTGCCATTGTACTGAAATCCCATAGCATGCCCGTGTGCGCCTGTGGTGTGGATGACAAGCACATCCCCGACTTCGAGATGAGGTAACATCCGATCAATCGCAAACTTATCGTTGTTTTCACATAAGCTTCCCGTCACATCAACTTCCTCAAGATCGGTGTCATGCTGTTTACCGAGCACGCTCATATGATGGTAGGCTCCATAGAGTGCGGGCCGCATGAGATCACTCATACTTGCGTCCAGCCCGACATATACTTTATGTGTCCGTTTGATATTGGCAACTGTCGTAACGAGATAACCGCTATCGGCCGTAATGTAACGACCATTCTCCATAACAATACGCGGACTACCAATGCGCTCCAGATCATGTGCATCATAGAGTTTTTTGAGGGCAATAGCAAACCCGCGGAGATCAAACTCATGCTCGGTAGGTCGGTACGGTACGCCAATTCCGCCGCCAAGGTTGATAAACTCAAAATTGATACCAACTTCGTGTGCTATAGCGGTTGCCGCTCCAAAGAGTGCGTCGGCAATTTCTTCATGATTACGCCAATCGAGCTCATTACTCAGTAGCATGGTGTGAATACCAAATCGAGTCACTCCCGCTTCTTTGAGCTGCTTGTACGCAGCAATCATATCATCAAGTGGCATACCATACTTTGCTTCTCGCGGATTGCCAATAATATCGACGTTCACACCCCCAAATTCGATATCACCGGGATTGAAGCGACAACAACCGACCTCTGGCGCACCAAATGAATTAATGTAGGGCTGCACCATCGATAGATCGTCAAAATTTATAATCGCTCCAAGGCTCGAGGCATACCGAAATTCATCGAGCGCTGTATCATTGCTTGAAAACATGATTTGTTCACCCGACAGCCCGCACATTTCGGCGATCGCCAGTTCCGCGAGACTGCTGCAATCCGCTCCCATTCCCTCCTGAACGAGTAGCTTAAGGATCTCAGGATTTGGCAGTGCCTTGACCGCAAAATAATTTTGGAACCTCGGTACCCCCGCCTCATTCATCGTTCGTTGCAACAGTCGCGCACGATCACGAATCCCTCGCTCATCGTAGAGATGAAAGGGTGTCGGGTATTCAGCAATGATCACTTTTAACTGATCGTCAAGAACCGGCAGTGTATACTCCATTAGTTGTCCTCATCATCAACTGTTATGGGACGTTCATCCCTCCCGAGCGCGTAGCGCTGAAGTGCATCGATAGCCGTAACGGCCGCTGCTACACCAAGCGCATCTTGAAGCCGCTCGGCAATCTCGTCGAGCGTAAAGGTTGGTACCGTTTGACGCTCAGGTTTCATGAGTCGTTATCCTTGTGCAACAAATGGCATCAATGCAAGATGGCGCGCTCGTTTGATAGCAACCGCCAACTGACGTTGCTGCTTTGCGCTAAGACCAGTCTTGCTGATTGGTTCAATCTGACCATAGACATTGATATAGCGCATCAGTGTTTTGACATCTCGATAGTCAAAGTACACCGGTGCATCTTTCTTAAATCGTTTCACTCTACATTCTCCTTAAAATGGTATTTCGCTTAGATCAATTGGTTTGTCATCGATATCTTCAATAACCACGTCCTTCGATTTGCTTGATGAGCTTTTGGCGGGCGTAGCGGATGACATATCATCTCCGCGATTGCCACCACCAATGAAGTTAAAGTCTTCGACATTCACCTCTACAGCCTGACGCTTATTACCGTCTTTGTCTTCATAACTGCGCTGATCGAGTCGGCCACTGACAAGCAGCGGGTCGCCCTTTTTGACGTACTGTGCGATGATTTCACCAGCTTTGCCCCATGCAACACAGTTGATGAAACTTGTCTGCTCTTGGGTTTGACCGTTTTGGTCTTTCCAGCTACGGCTTACTGCCAAACTAAAGTTAGCAACAGTTTGCCCGCTCGTGGTCGTACGCATTTCGACATCGCGCGTCAGATTGCCCATCAAGATTACTTTGTTGAACCCCTTTGCCATATGGCCCTCCTCCACCTATTTTTTTAAATTATTCTTCGTTGTTCTCTTGATCGTCGCTACCAGCGCGAGCTTTTGCTTCAGCTAGCAGGGCACGGCCCTTTACATCAACTTTTACTAACAAATAGCGGAGCACTTCATCAGTAATATTGAGAACATTTGAGATCTTAAGCGGTGCTTCTGCAGGCAATGATACATCCATCGCGACATAGACGGCAAAATCCTGGCCTTTTATACGATATGCCAGGCGCTTTTTTCCCCAGTTATCCTCACTGGTGACCGATCCGCCATTATCTTTGATGAGTTTGCGCACTTTTGCGAGTGGCGCCTCGAGATCTACCTCGAGATCAGGATGAATAAGAACAGTAAGTTCATATTCCTTCATAGGAACCTCCTTTGGAATCCGTATGGATAGTTGTGCTGTTTCACACAACTCTAGGTTAATAACAGTGCTATTATACCTCATTTTCGCGACATACACTAGACCTGATGTACAATAAGAGCTTATGAACGTTGCAATCCAAGGCCAAGCCGGGTCTTTCCACGAGCAAGTAGCTAAGCAGTGGTACGGCGATAGCGTGACAATCATCCCCTGTACTAGTTTTCGCGATGCCTTCGAAGCCTTTGGCTCGGATGAGGCAGACGCACTCGTCACTGCAGTCGAAAACACTATCTTTGGGAGTATCAATGAAGTCTATCAGCTTATCGAGGAGTGTGAAGCGCCCATTATTGGCGAGGTTAAGCTCGCCATCGATCAAATGTTGGTAGTAAACCCTGGTGCTACCCTAGCTGATATTACTGAGGTCTACTCACACCCGGTTGCTCTCGCACAATGCCGCAAATGGCTTTCCAAACACCTGCCAAACGCGGAGTTGATCGATTTTTTTGATACCGCAGGAGCGGTCGAGTTCATCAAAACAGAAAAGGGTCGGCACATGGCAGCGATCGCTGGTGCTCAAGCAGCGAGGCTACACTCTCTCCCTATCATTGCACGGTCTATCCAAAACCACAAAGACAACAGTACGCGTTTTCTCGTCCTTGAGCCCACACCTGCCCAGGCAAACGCCTCAAAATCCTCACTGGTGATTACTACCAGTCATAAGCCCGGTGCTCTTGTCGAGGTATTACAGGTGTTTGCCGATGCCGGAATCAATCTCGCTAAACTCCAGTCACAACCCATTGTTGGTAAACCATGGAACTATAAGTTCTTCATCGATGTTGATGCAGCCGGTGAGCAACTTTACCACGTGATAAAACAGATCGAAAAAAGCGATCATCAGGTAACACTGCTTGGTGAATATGTTGCAGATAACAGATCCCATATGCTATTTATGGACGCAACACATCCAGGTGAATAAGCTCTCGGCCAGCTTCATAACATCATCCTGTTTACTTCGCAGCGTGGATTCTTCTTCCTCTGTACAAAAAGATGGTTGCGGGTAGGATAACACCGAGCAACACCATAGAGCAGCCAATCATCAGAATACGCTGAGTATTCCCACCAGTAGCAGCAAGCGTACTTGCTACCCCAAAGTATATCGGATCGACGATAATACCATTCTTTACTCCATCTTGATCGAAAGCACCACCGTCCATGAGAGAGTATTCAACTGTTGTTACTGGCTTTCCATTGATAACAGCATTCTTTACGATTACGCTACTCGTAATATCGACAAGATTGTTATCGACTGGATTTTTTTTATAAATATGAAGTGATGACTCATCTTGTATATAACTACCCATGGTGATCGTGAACGGCGCAACGCCACCAGGCACCATACAATTTATAGAGAAGGCAACCCCACCTAGTAGAGAGACCCCTGCATCTGGCACCACAAGTCCCAATGTCCCCACGGGGGTTACTGAACCACTATCAATAGTGTAGCAAGTTGACGAAGTAACTGAGAGCTTCGTATTGGCGATTGTACTCTGGACATTACCCGAAGATGGTAGCATGCCAATATCAAAATTTGTAGTAATAGACCCCTGCGTAGCCGCAAGATAAATATTCCCTATCTCCTCAGAGAGTATAACCTTACTCCCGTCACTCGTCATTGCGGCCGCGTTCCAGTATCGCATGTCGTTTGCAGTTTGCTGAGTCCAGGTTGCACCGCTGTCATTTGAGGTATACATATAGCCACCAGTATCGAGTGCTATTTGCTTGGTGCCGTCACTGTTCACTGTGACATACCACCAGTTTTTTGGTCCAGTAGTGCTGGAGCGATTCACCCACGTTGCAGCTCGATCTGAACTGGTAAAAATACCTCCCTGGTAGACCGATGCGGTAATTGTATTACCGTCAGCACTCATCGCAAGTGATGACCACATATTAAGACCATTGTCTGTTTGCTGCGTCCAGGTAGCACCAGCATCAGTAGAGATATAAACATAGTCATTAATCGCCGCTGCACCAAGAACCGTGCCGTCCGCATTTGAAGCAACGGACCACCATACCTGAGAACCGGCATCGGTATGTTCCGTCCACGTCGCGCCGCTGTCAGTTGAAGTGTAGATATAGCCACCGTAGTCAGCAGCGATAAGCTTTGTGCCGTCAGCACTCGATGCAAGAGTGCGCCAACTTCTCATACCAGCAGCGGTCTGTTCTACCCAAGTCACACCACTATCTGTTGATGTGTAGATATAGCCACCATACGCGGCGGCGGCAAGCTTCGCACCATCAGTACTTGAGCTAATAGTGCGCCAGCTACGTGATCCTGAACTTCCTTGTTGAGTCCACGTCGCACCGCTGTCAGTTGAGGTGTGGATATAGCCGTCATACATAATCACAGCTAGCTTTGTGCCATCACCGCTTGATGCGACCCCATCCCAGGTACTACTAATGCCACCCGCAACCGTCGCTTGTCGTAGTACATAGTAATCAGGCGTAGCAAACGCTACTGTGCCGCTACAAAGAGCAATGCTAACACACAACAACATGAGTTGACCTACACGCTTGGTGTGTATAAACATACCAACAAATGGATTAGCCACACGTATCATTTCAAAACTACCCTCCATTATCAACAATCTATTTGTTCTTGTTTGCTCGCACCAAACTAGGTATATTCTACCATTAGTGTTATCGGATAACAACTAATTCACTACGATTCGTAGTCGTGTGATGGATCCATGGGATCATTGTCTAGATCAGCCATGCTGCTAATAAGTACCTCTCGTGGTCGCGCACCGTCGGCTGGGCCGATGATTCCCTGTTCTTCCATTTCCTCGATAATGCGAGCAGCCCTCGCGTAGCCGACGCGTAGTTTACGCTGCAGCAGACTCGTGCTGGCTTTGCGACTCTGAATAACAACCTGTACCGCATCTCTGAACATATCATCACCGCCCTCATGGTCGAAGTCCATGACCACACCGCCTTTACCATTAAGATGGACCGGTTGACTGATAATCTCATCGTTATACTGTGGGGCGCTCTGCATCCGCAGGTGATCAGTTATTTTGTGCACTTCACTATCCATCACCCATGCACCCTGAACACGCTTTGGCTTTGGCATGGTTGCTGTCTTCATCAGCATGTCTCCCTGGCCCAGAAGTTTCTCGGCGCCAATCTGGTCGAGAATGGTGCGAGAATCTACCTGAGAGGCTACCGTAAATGCAATCCGTGCCGGAATATTGGCCTTGATAAGACCAGTGATAACGTCGACGCTTGGGCGTTGTGTCGCCAAAACCAAGTGGATACCGACGGCACGAGCTTTTTGCGCGATTCGTACGATCAATGCCTCAACATCCCGAGCTGCAACCATCATCAGATCGGCTAACTCGTCAATAACAATAACGATGTACGGCATCGTACCTCTGTCGACTTCCTGCATATTGCCGTCCTCGTCAGCAATACTGACGTGCTTGTTTTTGACTTTTTCGTTATAACTCGCGATATCTCGCACTTTTTCCTCAGCAAGAAGTGTGTAGCGACGCTCCATCTCGTTTGTCGCCCACTTCAGCGCGCTAATCGTTTTTTCCGGCTCCACAATCACTGGCGTCAGGAGATGCGGAATATCGGCATAGGGAGCCATTTCAACTTGCTTTGGGTCAACCAAAATCAGCTTCATATCACTCGGGCTGCTCCGATACAGCAGACTGCAGAGCAGCGTGTTGATCATAACAGATTTACCACTTCCTGTTTGACCGGCAATCAGCAAATGTGGCATTTTATTGAGTTCACCCACCATCGGTGCACCCGATATATCTTTGCCAATCGCGAATGACAGCGGTTCGTCCGCACGCTTCCAATCACTACTCTCGAGGATTCCCCTCAGTCGCACATCGGCAGCTTTGCGATTTGGAACTTCGATACCGACAGCTTTTTGGCCAGGAATCGGCGCCTCGATGCGCAAACTACTCGCCGCAAGGTTGAGGGCGATATTTGTCTCAAGCGCGGTAATACGACTCAGCTTGATACCCGCAGGTGGTTTAAGCGTATACTGTGTCACCTTTGGCCCGATGTTGGCACCCTCCATCTCGACATCAATGCTAAACTCGCGCAGTGTATCCTGAATAATATGTGCATTTTGCTGGATATCTCCGGCATCGGCCGGGCTCTGTTTCTTCTCGAGCAATTCCACACCTGGAAACTTCCAGTTGGGGTCACTCACCGCCAGCATGGCAGCTTTTTCTTCGGCCTCTTTGTCAGGTTTTACACTATTTTTGAGGCTGGATAATTTCTTTTGTTCGGCGGGGGTAAGCATCGGCACACCGGCGTTGAGCTTGAAATCAGCCATTGAGCCAGACTTTGTGTCATCCCCAGCTGCTTTACGCATGATATCGCCATTTGCCTGGTCTTCAGTTTTGTCGCCACGAATCAGCCGCCAGATACCCCTGATGAGAGTTCCGGGAGATACCCGCAGCATAAAGAGACTGGTAACTAGTATAAGTAGTACATAGATAAACGCTGCCACCGGTGCGTTGACGAGTGACGACATCGCTGAGTTAAGTCCATCACCAACGGTGCCGCCTGTAGATGGACCGCCGTCTTTGCGTAGCAGCCCAAATAATCCCGCAAACCAGGCAACCAGGAGCAACGACGCAAACTTGAGAACACTGGGGACACGGCTTTCCTCGACACGGAACACCTGTATGGCGACATAGGTAGCGACAAACGGCAATACATAAGTGGCGTAGCCAATCACCCGCAGCGAAGCATCCAGTATCCAGTTAAATACCGGCCCGCCGGCGCCAAACCATGAAACGATAAGGAGTAGTGAAAACGCGATCAAAAAGACAGCGACAACTTGCGACCAGAACCCCGTTGGCAACGTATGTTGCGGAGTATCTGGTTGTTTCTTTTTTCCCCTATTTCGCGTCGATTTTTTTGCCATAACTGGTATCTATTGTACTCTGTTTGCTATCTGATGAGTATAGTTACATTGTAGCATAAATTACTACAAAATGCAAGCTAGTCTGTCTGGTGTGATTATCTAGTAGCTGTGTCCACCGACCCGAATGTGTGGCTCGGTCACCTCTGAATCAGGGTGTTGCTTGGGCGGAAACGGACGTCGAGCGGGGCGTAGCAATGGTGCACGAGAAGCTTGCACTGGCCGTTGGCCGCTGTTTACTTGGGGCTGTGGTTGGTTTTTACTCACTACGCCAATTTCATTGACGACGGGGATCACGATCGGAGTACGACGTGTCTGATCGTAGAGGATGTGTGTCACTTCATCCTTAATCTCTTTTTTGATAACATCGAGATCGTATCTGCCAGCAAAAGCACGCGCCGCCTTTTGCTTGAGATAGGCTCGTATCATCCCCATCAATTCCTCGCTATCACGCAGATAGATAAATCCACGACTGATGATATCGGGGCTGGTGAGTAACCGACCGGTACCACGCTGTACTGTTAGTACCACTACAAACATGCCCTCTTGGCTCATGTGGATACGATCCTTCAGCACCACCTCGCTGACGACTTCTCCCGCATCATCATACATAACGCCGCCGACCGGTACGCGACCGATTTTGCGCGCGCCCTCGTGATCGAACTCAACCACGTCACCTGCGTCACACACAAAGATATTTTCTCTCGGTATACCGCATTCTTTTTCGGCAAGATGGGCATTGTGGACAAGCATATGGAACTCACCATGATTTGGAATATAGTACGTCGGATTGACGACCTGGATAACGCGAACATGGTCGTCATAGTAGCCATGACCACTGAGGTGAAGCGGGCCAACTCCGGTGAGATGTGTTTTGCCGTTTTGGATGATCTCTCCCCCCTCACGCATCAGCCCGTCAACCGTTCGAACAACGTATTTTTCGTTACCCGGAATGGGGTTTGAACTAAAGACCACTACGTCGCTATTTTTTATCTTGATATACTTGTGTGCACCCGTCGCCATGCGATTGAGGACGGCACTAAACTCTCCTTGGCTTCCGGTACAAACAATGGTAACTTTGCCATCAGGAAGCTTGATGATATCTTCCATCTTTACGACAGTATCTTTGGGGACCTTGATTGCGCCAGTGCGCAGGGCAACTTCGAGGTTTTGGATCATGCTATAGCCAGCAAAAGCGACTTTGCGACCATGGCGCTGCGCTTCTTCCAGAATCATTTGCATACGATGTAACTGACTTGAGAAACTCGAAATAATGACGCGGCTATTGGGCCATTTCTCCATCACCTCACCCATGCTGTGTTGGATATCAAATTCACCGTGGGTATGTGTGCCATCACTCTCACAGTTGGTTGATTCATTCAGAAAAACCAAAAAGCCTTCTTTTTGTTGGATTTCGCTCAGCCGAGGTAGATCAAACTTCTTTCCGTCAACCGGGTTTTCCTCGATGCGCCAGTCGCCACTCGATAAAATGTTTCCGACAGGCGTACGCACCACCACAGCAGTCGCATCTGGAATCGAGTGATTGACGCGAACTAGTTCGATACTAAATGAATCACAGATTTGTACGATATCGTGCGCTTCTGGGTTGAGCTCACGATAATCAGGCGTATACGCCCCATCCGTTTCCTCCATCGTACGCTGTAGCATACCAAGGGTAAACTTGCTGGCATACACTGGCGCTGGAATCTTTGGCACCAAGTGGCGGAACGCCCCGATGTGATCGAGGTGTCCATGAGTGAACACGTGGCCACGAATACGATGTTTGTTCTCCTCAAGCCACGTGATATCTGGGGTAATATAGTTGATTCCCGGATAATCAGCACCCGGAAACAGAAAGCCCATGTCGATAATGATGATATCATTGTCGAACTCAATGGCCGTCATGTTTTTGCCGATACCCATCTCGCCAACACCACCGATTGGGATGATCTTGAGGGTTGGGCGGGGCGCCCGCGGCCGTTTTGGCTGGTCGACAAGGCTAAATTGCTTGCCGCCATAGCCGTTATAAATAGATTTGTTGACCGGTACATTGATCATATGCTGGCTCGCCTGCATATTGACATTGTCACTGGTACGTCGTTGGGCCCGAAACACCTCGCCCTTGCGGGTGGTTGTGGCGTTGAGCACTGTATTATTTGATTTCTGTTTAGCAACCATTGGCCGCTTGCTGGCATCGTCTGCCTGCGGTTTTGAGAGTCGTCGTTGACCCATAAATTATTTGTTCTCCTTGTTATTGTGTATAAAATAATTTCAAAATGAGGTGTGAGAGGTTGGTATCGACGATAAGACGAGCTACCCCTCTGACAATTATCCTGCAGTATAGCACAATTTTTTACGAAATGCAACCATTACGGCCGTATCTGTTCGTAGAGGAGCATAAATTGAAGTAATGACTCGTCAATCACATCATCAGCTATACTACCGAGAAAAAGTTGCTGTCGCAATGCATGGTCGTAACCTTCATAGCTCATCTTTACTTGAGGATGATACGTTGTCTCCTCCGCTAATGACGGTACAAATAGCCGTGAGACACTGGCGGTCCGCGCAAGTTCATGGCTCACTCGGCTATGAAGTGCACCCTGAAAGAGCGTTATCTTTTCACCAGGATATATCTGCATAATTTGTCGCACCTGGCGCGCCACTAGGCGGTCTCTCAGTGCAACTGCTCTCGCATCCACTACCACCAGGCATCGCATCACATGCCTCAGGAGATCAATATCCGCGTCCCTATTTATTAGGGTTTCAAGCGAATCAAACTGTTGATCGGAGCGATGAATATAGCGAAACACCCTGTCCTCGCAGGAGGCATCAACAAGGTAAAGCTTTTTTCCTGTACCCTCAAAACGCGTCGCAACTCGATCGAATAGGCCGTCGCCTATCTCTATCAGAAACTCCATGTCCTCTTGACAGGGGTTACCCGCCACAAAAGCATTGAGTGCTCGCTCAATGCAAGCGCGTTCTGCCTTCGTTTCGCCAGCAGCTTCAAGCGCCAGTATCGATCCGTCAGAATCAGAAAGTGCGTCGACGATCCTATCAAGGTTTTCGGTACGATGATTCGCCAGGATAGTATCAATGATTGGCTTTTTCGCCTCGTAACTAGACATACTGGCCATTGTAGCAAGCGACGTTTTCGTTCCAAACCATAAGTATATTGATAGTCTTAAGCAGATTTAAGCAGATTTTGCTATACTGACCACATGGATACAAATGCTCCCAACCCCCCAACCGAGGCTGAGCAGACCCCACCACCGAGCTTGCCGTCAGAACGATCACCAATAACAGCGCCCGAATCACCTCTGGGCGAGGAACTGGAGGCTACATCACCCTCATCTCCTCAAACGTTACCTGTCGTGCGTTCCTCATCAAAGAAGCGCTTAGTTGTACTAATCACCCTCGCTGTCGTCGTTATAGCTGCGCTGGTGGTTGCCTACCTGTACATGTCGAACACCCAAAAGCCAGTGGCCACACAACAAAAAACCACCCAGGCGCCTACTTCCACCACACTCGCTCCAGAAGATGCAATTAACTCACAGCTTATCGATGAGTCTAATCGCGATATCACCGATGCGTCAGAACAGACGGCCCAAGATACCAAGGAAGTTGAAACAATCAGTAAGGAAGTCGACAATATTTCAGGAGCCTACGATGAAACAAAGTTTTAAACATACCACTTCTCTTGTCGGTCTCAGCTTCGCGATAGCACTTGTTCCTACGCTGTCTTTCGCTATAGAAGCACAACCAGACAACCAACAACCGACAACGACAGGCGGGCAGAGCAGTTTTTGCCGCTCACTGAGCGACATCACAACCAAAACATCTGGTGAAATCTCCAGCCGCTCAGGCAAACTATCGTCAACGCGTGATACAGCAGACAAAGAACGCTCTTCCAACCGAAGCTCGGTAGATGCGAAACTCATGGCCGATCGTAAAACGTGGGAAACAAAGCGAGATGAAAACTTCTCAAAGCTAGAGTCACTTGCAAAAACTCCCGGACAAAAGGCTGCGGTTGCAACCTACGTAAAAACGATTAAAAATGCTATCGAGACTCGACAGATGGCAAATGACAAAGCTCGCACACAGTACCGTACAGCAGTCGATGCTCTTATTGCTGCTCACCGCAGTGCAGTAGACACTCGAGTTGCTACGTTTACAAACTCTGTAAAAACAGCTGTTGCGACCGCAAAAGCCAGTTGTGCTACGAACCCCCAAACTACTGCTGAGACGTTCCGGGCATCGCTCAAGCAAGCTCGTGAAACCTTTAGCGCCGCCAAGCAGGAAGATGCAAAACTTGGTCCTCAAATCAAAGCGTTGGCCACTACCCGTGATGCTGCTATCAAAGCCAACAATGAGACCATGAAACAAACGGTTGAGGCAGCTCGTACCGTTCTCAAAACCGCTCTAAAAGACACTTCAGACACACAGAATTAACAGTTGCCTCTTTGTCACCGTTATTGACGAGTGGCAGCGTCAAGAATGGTCGGTAAACTGACAAAATCATCCATGAGAAGCTGTCTCATACCGCCGTTGTACAAGGCTGCAGCTGGATGGTAAAGAGGTACGATAACTATTTTCTTGTCACCAAATTGTATTCGTTTGGGTTGACCATGAATCTGACCGATACTCTTACCAGGCAGAAAATACTCCATACTATGCCTACCAAGCGTCACGACGAGGAGAGGATCAATAATTTGAAGCTGGCGTATGAGATAAGGCCAGAAGGCTTGTTTCTCATTGGGCAGAGGGTCACGATTGTTGGGTGGCCTATACTTGACTATGTTTGTGATGTACACTTCGTCACGATTCATCCCAGCCAGAGTAAGCATTTCATTTAAGAACTTACCTGCTACACCCACAAACGGCACCCCTTGCTCGTCCTCATTTTTGCCCGGTGCCTCTCCAATAAATACGATTTTGGCATCGAGACTGCCAGCGCCCATAACTAACTGGGTCGCCGATCTCCTCAGCTCAGGACACACCTCATTTGCAACTATCATCTCTTGTAGTACAGCCATCTCGGTTTGTTTAGTCATAAAAAATCGCTCCTCTACTATTGTACAGGAGCGATTAGTCTGAAACTAAGGTCTCAAAGAGTCTATTTCAACTTTGCGTTGATAGCGTCTTTGAGTGCGTTACCGCTATCAGTATAGCCGTTCTTGAGCGACTTGCTATCGTTTGTGAATTTGGTTGTCGCGTCATAATAGGCCGATGAGTTAAGCTTGCCGTTCATCGCATCTTCGAGGTACTTGGAAAGTGCTTCAGCGTAATCTGTGACTGTTTGCGAACCTTTGTCTTTGACGGCGCGCAGTTTAGTCACACAAGCAGGAACATCTTCCTTTGTTTCGACATTCTTACAATCGTCGGCTGCTCGTATAAACTCTGCAACAGCATGACCAAATACCACTACCCTATCAGTTTCATCCTTAAAGGTCTTGTAGAGTTTATTGAGTTTATCATCCTTTTGGATTGCCCTCAGATCGCCCATGCCTTTTACCTGTGTGCTCAACTCGTTAAACTTTGAGTCAAGTGTCTCTGGCGAGCTTGATGTTGTGGTACTGAGTGAACCGACGCTTGAGTCAAGATCAACAATCTTATTGAAAGAATCGGCTGCCTTTTGGTAATCATCCTTCGACACATAGTAGTTCATCATCCAAACTGCCACACCTATACCAGCGATGAGAAGTAGCCCGACAAAGCCTGAAACAAGGCCGATGATCAAACCTTTTTTCGATTTCTGTGGTGCGGCTGGTACCATAGGAGCTCCTACCGGTGGAGAAAACGGCATCGGTGCAGGCTGTTGCATAGGGGCTGACGCGGGGACAGGCGCGACTGGTTCAACTGGGGTCGGCACCGGTTGATTGGGTTGATTCTGATTTGGGTCCATTACAAGTAGTTCTCCTTATGTTTTCTTCATCATACCAAACTCTAGCGTGTTCCGCTAGAGTTGGTCTTGGCTTACACCCTTCATGGTTAGGCTAAGACGACCCTTTTCGTCAATACCAGAGAGTAAAACGTTGACTATCTGCCCTTCCTTGAGAATATCTGTTACCTTCTCGACTCGCTTATCTGAAAGTTGAGAGATATGAAGCATGCCGTCCGTTCCAGGCATGATGTTTACAAATGCACCGAAGTCCTTGATAGTGACAACTTTACCGGTATAAATCTTGCCTACTTCAGGCTCTTCGGTCAAGCCTCGAATCCATTCGAGGGCCTTCTCGATACTCGCCGTGTCACTACTGGCTACTGTGATCAATCCATCATCTTTGATGTCGATCATGGCGCCTGTCTCAGAGGTAATCTTGTTGATAACTTCACCACCTTTACCAATCACCGCGCCAATTTTGTCGGGATTGATCTTGATCTTCTCGATCCTCGGTGCATACGGGCTGAGCGCTTGACGTGGCCCAGCGAGAGTACTCTTCATGTGTTCTAAGATGTGTTGACGACCTGGACCAGCCTTGCGAATCGCATCAGCAAGCACCTCAACAGGCAAACCATGAACCTTCATGTCCATTTGTACGGCGGTGATGCCTTGCTCAGTACCGGTCACCTTGAAATCCATATCACCCGCAAAATCTTCGGCGTCGGCAATATCAGATAATACATAGTGGGTGTCACCATCTACCATCAGACCCATGGCGATACCACTCACTGGTCGCTTGATCGGTACGCCTGCGTCCATAAGCGCAAGGCAGGAACTACAGGTTGCCGCCATACTCGTTGAGCCATTTTGGCTCATGATCTCCGTAACACTACGAATCGCATACGGGAACTCTTCTTCGGTAGGGAGCACTGGTATAAGTGCCCGTTCAGCGAGGTATCCATGTCCAATCTCACGTCGCCCAGGGCTACCGAGACGGCGCACTTCACCAACTGTATAGCCGGGAGCATTGTAATGATGCATGTAGCGTCGCTCACCGTCAGTCACCTCCATTGTATCGACAATTTGCGCAAAGCTCAGAGGCGCCAGAGTCACAATATTGAGTCCCTGCGTCACCCCTCGAGTAAATAAGCTTGAGCCGTGCGCACGTGGCAACAGGCCAACCTCACTGCTAAGCGGACGAATCTCGTCAAGTTTACGGCCATCTGGACGCACCCCGTCCTTTACAATGCCATCACGAACATCTTTGTGAACGGCCATGGTAAATGCTTCATCGTACTCATCCTTTGCATCACTATAGTCATCACCAACTTTCTCAGTCATCGCCTCATGGAAACTCCAGCGAAGCTCATTGATTAGCTCATTGCGCTCGGGGTATGCTTTGCGGAGCGCAGCACCGAGCTTCCCTTCTACCCATTGATCGACTTCCTTTTGAATTGTTTCGTCTGGAAGCACAAGATCGTATTCCTGCGCAACTGGCGCAACTTTCTTGGCAAGCTCATGCTGCAATGCTATCGCCGGTTGAAATGCTTCAAATGCCCAACGCATCGCATCGATGATGACGTCTTCGGCAACTTCATTTGCACCCGCTTCTACCATAGTGATACCCGACTCGATACCAGCGACTACCAGATCAAGGTCGCTCGCCGCACGCTCCTCGGGAGTGAGAAACGCCTTAAACTCACCAGCCACACGACCAACGCGCAGACCAGCCACGGGACCGTCAAATGGTGTACCGGTCAGCATCAACGCAGCACTCGCCGCGATCATTGCTACCATGTCGGGACGGAAATTCGGGTCCATGCTGAGCACACTGCTGACCACCTGGACTTCTTGGCGATAGCCCTTTGGAAAGAGTGGTCGGATAGGACGATCAATGAGTCGACCGATCAAGATCGCTTCATCGCTCGGACGGCCTTCGCGCTTGATGAAACGGCTACCGCTAATTTTGCCGGCTGCATACATTTTTTCTTCGTAGTCGATGCTCAGGGGGAAATAGTCGAGCACAACAGGCTTAGTACCCACCATCGCCGTACCGAGCACCACAGTGTCACCGTAGGTAACGAGCACACTGGCGGTGGTGCGAAAGCCGACGCGGTTGACTTCGAGCGTCAGTTTCTTGCCGCAAAAATCGGTAGAAACGGCAATAATATCCTTGCCATTAGGGTTGATAATACTCATAGATCTGAGCCTCCTTTTATTAGATCACTCACCTTTGTCTTGTGGGGTAAGTAACGGGTAGAAACTTTTCTTTAAAAGGCTTCTATCCAGCACTTACCAGAGTACGAGCGACTTACGTTTATTGTACCACAATGCCAGGCTTCTGATTGCTAAATACCCTCGCTCCTCATACATTCACGCCGACATAACACTACCAGCTCTCCAAGGCCATTCACTCTTGTGAGATCGACTTAACACCCGCCGTGTGTAACTCCCTAGATGCCATCGATAATCGAGAGTAGTTGCTGACGCGCCCTAGCTGCAGCACGTTGCAGTTCTGAAGCGTTACCGGGTCGTTCATTCCAAATTTGCGACCTTGGGCTATTCTGAGCAAAGAAAGATTTCATGTGCGCTAGCTTGTCGGATGTCATCCGTAGTTCACCGCTAGCTCCCCGAGCAAGGAAATCCTCTAGGTCCACGCCTGAAGCAGCAAGCAACTCACGGACTTTAGGGTTACGCGCATAGTTGCTCACAAACGATACTGCATTATTGTTTGCTACCTCAAGACTAAACGGCGCGCGTTCTTGTGCCCTAGATGGCTGCACTGCCTCGCCATCCCCATTTGCCACCGGTGCAGCCTCTTCGGGTGCAGTTTGTTGCTCAACTGCTGGGCTTTCCTCTGGTGCTACTTCCTGGGCAACTTCTTGCATTTCTTGTGGTAGCGTTTCTCGCTGAACTTCCTGGGGGTTACTTATATTACCTCTGCTCTGCTGTTCATGAACCACTTCACCGACATGGTCAATTACTGCTTCAACTGTCGCAGCCTCCTTTGGCGTAGCCGGCTCACCATCAATCAAAACATCGGGGTTATCTGACTCTGGCGTCACAACATCAACTTCGTGCGTCTCACTTGATCCATTGGGAGCTTCTTCGGTCACAACAACATCGACGTCACCAAGCGTACCATCAGGCCTAATCTCTATTACCATATCCAAGCCGTCACCAAGATGGCCCTTCTCCACATATACTAAACCATTGTCAGTATCGATAAGCTCTTCAGCGAATGGGAGCTGCGTGGTGGCCGCTTCGGCAACACTGGCAGCACTGTGCCCAATGCGTCGTGCTTCGGCATGATCAATACGATCCTGTACCTCACCTACACTAAGCACTTCACCAGTAGTGGCATGAGTAAAGGTAGCTTCGCCATCAGCGGTTCGGCTCATCGCAACCGCACTTGGCTCTTGTTTTCCCTTTAGAACGGCCAAAAAGCCTTCTCGTCCATATTTCTCTAGACCAGAACTCACAAACTCTGGCGGCAGCGACTTTAGCAATGCCTGGTCTGCCGCATACGCCTGCGCTCGCTCTGCAATGTGCGCTTCGTGCAGCTCAGCAGCACTGGGGCCGGCCCGGTTAGAAAGAGCCTCTTGATTCAGAGCGTCCCATTGAACACCTGTAAGTGGTGTACCGTCGGGACCCTCAGCGTAAATGCGTCTACCTGCTTGTCCAGCCGGTATCGCCTGTTCTTGAAGCGAGGCGAAACTGTTCGATCTCTCGACTTGTGAAGATGGATCTTGCGTCACTGGCATAGTATCGGGACTGTTCTCAAAAGCCGACGCAACACTCTGCCTTGCAGTGGCAACTTCGATGCGCGGACTAGGTAGCGCAAGATCTGGGGGTACATGTCCAAGCCGACCCGATTGGATTAACGCTTCACCTGCAGCAGCAAGCGTAGCACTTGAGTCATCGACTACTCTGTCTAGCCCCACCCGCAACTCAGCAGTAAAAGTAGGATCAAATCCACCACCATTAGGTGCTTCGGGTGATGCTGACTTGAGTCGTTCCGCCATGGTTTTTCCTTTGATAACTTTTTGATTTTAGCAAGTGTATACCTCCATTCCGTTTTGAATCAGGACACCCGATGCTAGACAATACACACCATGAAGAAAGCATCAAAGGTAACGGATGCCGAGCGGAGCGAGATAGACATCCTCCATACCAAAGGCTATTCTGCACGGGCCATCGCCCGTGCATTGGGGCGCAGTCCCAATACCATTGCGACCGAGCTGCAACGCAATAGCCTCAAGGATGGGAGATACGTCGCTACCCACGCCAAACACAAAGCCTATGTACGGCGTAAGTATGCTCGCTACCAAGGCAAGAAGATTCAAGACAATGACGAGCTTCGCTCGTTCATCGTCCTGAAACTCTCTGAGCACTGGAATCCAGACGAGATAGCCGGCTATCTCAGAGCCAACTCAGCGCTTGGTATCTATGCCAGCAAGACGGCCATCTATGAATGGTTGCGCAGTGCCTGGGGACAACAGTACTGCCCGTTGCTGTACTCGAAGCGTTACCGCAAGAAACCACGCAGACAACTCAGGGCGGGTCACGTCATGATTCCCGACCGCACTTCCGTCACAGAGCGACCGCTGGTCGCTCTAGACCGAGCCGAGACCGGTCACTGTGAATACGACAGCGTCGTGAGCAGCAAGCACCCAGGGAGCGTCTCTGCACTCGCTGTCCTTACCGAACGGTCTTCACGACTGGTACGAGCGAAGCTCGTACCTAACCTGAAGCCAGAGCCGTACGCACACACCATCTCGCGACTCGCGAGTGGGCTGGGGGTTCGCAGTATGACGACTGATAACGGCATCGAGAACAGGCGCCACGCACTCGTCACTAAGAAGACGGGCGCGCCCGTCTTCTTTACTGACCCCTATTCCTCTTGGCAAAAAGGCAGTGTCGAGAACACCAACAAGATGCTGCGTCGCTACTTCCCGAAGGGCACCGACTTTGCTACAGTGACACAAACGGATGTTGACATGGCGCTCACGCGCATCAACAACAAGCCGAGGAAGATCCTCGGCTACAAAAGTTCATTACAAGTTGCAAAAGAGAAAGGATTAATTCTAGAGGGAGTGTCCTGATTGGGGGGTGAATTTAGGATACCTGTTATATGTGTATAGTATCATGCCAGAGTAATTTTGTCAACTAAGCTACTACCTACCCGGATAGTGGTGATCCATGTTTACAAAAAATTATTTTTAAATAATTAGTGGGTTAGTTAATTGCTGGATGGAATAATCTGTGAATCCTTAGAGCTTTTCTGCTGAGTGTTTTAACAACATATTCTCGCTCGTCTCGATGAGGTTCAGTCAGCAAGGAGCTGCTTTGTAGGGATAGAAAAATATACCACTGACCCACTATAGATGTATCTACAAAATCACGCATTCTTTATACAATGCACTCCCCGTAGAAGAGGAGTGCATGTTGTCATAGCACGAAAAGCTTTACCGAACGAATCTCTGCCAGAATGTTTGATATTTCATGAAAGGCGAATTGTTCTTGATAGAACCGGTACTTATTTGGGTCGTAGTACTGGGGTTTGCGTACCACCCCATACCTGATGTTCCACTGCTACCTACGGAATCATTCCAATCCATCCATAGTCACGCTGGAAGAAGCCAACACGCTGAAGGGTTACTGGATTAACGTAGGCAGTACTTGAAACCCACGCTGTTCGTGGATTAACCTGGTAGTCTGGATCAGTTGCGCACGTGGCGGCAGCTTGAAAGCTTGGTGTTGGCATGCCAAGGTCATAGTTAAAAAGCGCGTCATGAATGGCGTAGTGATCAATGTGGTCATATATCTGACAGTTTGGATAACTATTTGAAGTTGTATGCGAGAATGGTCCAATCATAGTGTAAAATAGCAGATTAGGTAAACCTAAGGTGCTTCGTCGGTTCATGATCGATTTAAGTGCCCAGACTGCCTCAGCTGTTGTTAGATCATTGTTGCCGAGATTGAAGAACAATACTTTCCCCATTGTGCCAGTGCCATTAGTGCTGTTGTATATCCTGACACTTCTGTCAGCGATAAAGGTCCCATTATCGACATGCCCTGGTGTTGTGGTGCCAATGAGTGGCAAATTGACGGCCCTTATTATTTATTAGCAATTATGGAATACAACCTAGGTAAAACGTATCGTACTACGTAAATATATACTCGATCACTTCGTCGCCGCGGCGAGAAAGGTTGGTGATACCGTCAAGTTGTTCTGAATTCCCACCTGTTTGATCTAGTGAATTCATGATTCTTTTGGTTATTATACCAAGATATGAGACATTTTGCAATAGCTTCTTTTGCTGTCCGACAAACCCCTGATGGCAGTCGCTTATTGTGAGCTTTTCAGCCAACCACAGAACTTCGCGTACGCATCATTTTCTTCACGCTTCACAGAAGTGAGCATGCGTTCGCTGGCACTAAGCTGCGAGAGAGTTTTGTCCAGACCCTCGGGGATAAATATCCGCCACAATGGACTCCATTCTTCCGGATGTACATACGTATCGGCCCGCTCAGCTATGCTGCCACGAAATGGCTCATCGGTAAATATATGCTCGTTGCCCTTCTCGTCAATATAGACGAGGCAACTCAGGAAATGTGCCTTCCTATTTGTCTGACCCTCCATAAACGCCATAATGCCGTCGATACCGATGGTGGTCAGCATGTATTTGATGTAGGGACCGGGAAATCCACCGAGGGCATCGATATGAAACGAACTGTCATCGACAAGTACCGGACCATGCACCTGCTGGTACGCCTGCCGACCCTTCATGAGGGCAATTTCCTCGGCTGTATCGGCTTGCGGTTCTATGATATCGAGTGATCTGGGAACGACTCGCACCATTATATTGTGATGTTTTAGGTAGCGCTCGAGCGTCTTTGCTTTTCCGTGATTGCCAGTTGCAAAGACAACACTCTTTATCGTATCTACTCTAGTCATAGGCATAGTATAACAAAAACTCCCCTCATGTAGCGGAAGGGAGCGGTTGCGGGCTTATTTGCGAAGCCCTAGTTTGTCAAGCGTTGCCTTGTAGGCCTCAAAGTCCGTACTTTCAAGGTATTTGAGGAGCCTTTTACGCCTCCCCACCATCTGAATCAGTCCGCGGCGCGCCATATTGTCGTGCTTGTTGACCTTTAGATGCTCAGTCACCTCTTTGATACGAGCCGTCAAAATCGAAATCTGTGCCTGTGGGCTACCGACGTCGCTTTTGTTGACCTGAGTCAAAGCTATCGCTTTTGCTTTATCGTCCTTTGATATCATGACTGATGATTGTAACAGATAGATACTCTAGTGTCAAACAGCCTCGTCACCAAACATTTCCTTTGCGATCGGGAGACTCCGCTCGATGCTCTGCAAGCCCCTTAAAATAGGATGTATATTCTCCTGATGTTGGGTCGACTAACTCTCCAGCTATATACATAGCCGGTTGTACATAGTCAAAACTTCCTAGCTCATTCGTTTCATTTACCGCAATACGATAATCTGGTTCTGCAATCACCCTATCACCCTCGTAACGATAATACATCGTGCAGCCCGCAGAGACAGGCGGCGCAATCACACGCAAACCTGATTGACGTGAGATAGTCTGAGCAAGGCCGCCCTGAGCACCAGTCGAACAAGACTGCAAAACAATCGTCGCATCGGGCGAAAACCATCTGTAAAGACGCGAAAAATCCTGGCCTACTGCCAGTGAACCAAGTTTGTCGCCAATTGCGCTGAGACAGATTGACTCAGATGCACCATGACCTGTCAAAACACAGAAATCAATCTGGTGCTCATGCCCATACATATCTTTGAGCAAATTAAGCCTCTGCACCAACTCTGGTGCCGATGCTACTTCTATCGCCCTTACGAAATGCTTATCAAGTGAATGAGTCTTTCCCCTGCCACCATCTTTTCGAAATGCTTCTTTTCCGTCATCGCCCCGGTCATCAAGTGCAGTAATAAGGAGGCCGTAGGGCTTCGTGGTGTCCCCATGACAATCATACTGCTCAGTTAAGAACTCTTTGCCCCACCGACCAAAGTTTCGAATGCCATAAAATGAATGCAGTACCTGGATCGCACCGGGTCGTTCTTGCTCAAGGCCAGAGAGACAAAGCATGAGATCTGTCGAGTCTTCATTGACCGTCCGCACGACCTCATCTACTTCTTTGATACCAAGCCTCGCTAAAAAGTTATGGAGAAAGATAAATCCATTTTCCTCACTCCTCCAGTCCCTCGTCCAGTTTGCATTTTCAAATACGTTACCGACCGTCTTGAATACTTCGGGCTGCATCACGATTTGCCAATACTTTTCCTTGCCTTTTTCGTCCAATAACTGATCAAGATACCCAAAATTTGCTGACAGTATCCGACCGCTCGTATCGCGGAATGTATGGTTTTGGGACAGTTCCTCAAGGGCGCCTAAGAAATCGTGAGCCGTATCTCGGTTTGGTATTGACGCGCGCAGTGACTGGGCTAGCTCCTCAACCACCTGCTTGCGCTGATTATCAAAATCCCACACCGCTTTGTGTTGGTTAGCACGTGTAAGTTCATCAAGATACCGCGCTGCAATGCCCATGCAATCTGTCGAGGTCTATCGATTGAAGGTCGCGGTGAGGGTACTATGGCATAAAACTCATCATCCTCCGTCTCGTCACTAGCAGACTTGTCGTTTGTATTGCAATTACCTTCTAGGTCGAGTCGATTAACCTTATCAAAGAGACCAACGACATACAATCTCGCATCGCTAGCTGCAATTCGTTGATCATGTGACATCATCCGCAGCTCATCCTCGCTACAGAAGGCGCGATCAAGCAAAGATTCTAGCGCAGCAATTGAGGCGTCAACTTCATCTGAGGTCGGCTTTTCACCTGGTACTGAGCGAGTATTCTTCATTTTTTTATTTTTCTATCGTGTATACCTATATATTATCATACTTGCGGCAATAAGTCAATTTTCAGCCTTCTCTCATCTGGAGAACAAACGGGTGTTGTGCTCGTAGCGATAGGCAGCAAAGATTTTGAGCAACTTGAGAAGTCTCAGAAGGCGAATACCCTTGAGCAACTCAAACGTGGCCGTTGGCACCGGTACAGCCGCGATGAGATAAAACCAGTGTGTCCGGAGGTATCTCCGGCGGTCGCGGGCATAGTACCACTCAAACAAAAACTCCGCCAGAAAGATGAAGGCGACCGTTATTTCGTACACTTCTACCCTAGCAAGCTGCGAGTCCGTAAGTTGTTCAAAATGTTCGAGCGCCAAAAAGACGAAGCTACCGACTACAAGTACGGTCATTATCATTTCTTTTATGAACAAAAATCGCCGTAATTTGCGCTTTTGTGAGACGGTCATTATGGATGTAGTATAGCAAACTTCTTATGCTAGTCGTCGATGCCGAAATCGGCCAGCGTCTGTGCGTCCGCGACATTCCACTTGGCAATACTACTACGCCGAAGCCGCTGGCAATACGCGCCAGTACCAAGCGCCTCGCCGATGTCGACAGCCAGGCTACGAATGTATGTGCCGCTACTAACGTGGGTACGTATCTTTAACTCTGGGTAGTGATAATCGAGTATATCAAGCGAATAGATAGTCACGGTGCGCTCCGGCATCTCGACTTCTTTGCCGCCACGTGCTAGTTTGTAGGCACGCTGACCACCAATTTTGACAGCACTAAAGATCGGCGGCCGCTGACGGATCTCACCAGTGAATTGCTCTAACACCTCTTGAACTGTTGCTCGTGGGGGCGCAGCAGTCACTTCTTGCTCAGAGAGAGTTATTTCACCCTCTGGATCACCCGTCGTGCTAACCTGTCCCAATACAAATGTTGCTTCGTACACTTTGTCGAGCTTGGTATAGTGCATGGCGTTACGACACTCTTTGCCGGTCACCAAGATCATCAACCCCGTTGCAAATGGATCGAGTGTGCCTGTATGACCCACTTTCACCTTTTTGCCTGCACGCTTACTAAGAACTCTTCGAATTCGGGCAACGACACCAAAACTGGTCATGCCGGCTGGTTTATCGATCAGTATCGTATCGTTTTCCACACTATGTATTGTACGCTACTGCTACCGTCCAGGGATTTTGAATTGGGCGGGATCGGCCTGAGCGGGTGCCGGTGAGATCGCTGGATCAACTGGTGGTAAGACGGCACCAAGCTGATCAGGAACCGTTGCACCGAAATTAACACTCGGTGTCGGCGGTAAGGGTGGTAGCGTCGAAAAGTCCGGCATCGGCGGTAAGGGTGGTAACGAAGGTGAAGGCAGAGCCGGTGCGGGTGCCGTCGCCATCTCCGTGCCTAGCGCAAAATTAACGGCGTTGACAGCATCTTCGTGATCGGCGCGATTCTGAGCATCAATCTCAGCCAGCGTTGGCGCCGATGCTTCAGGTGCGGGCGGCTCAATCATAGAAGCATGCGAAGTAAGTCCACCTGTCGAGAAGATGTCGGCCGTTGCAGGTTCCGATGGCAACGCCGCCTCCTGAGCGACTGCATTGAGTGGTGCTTGGAACATTGGTGGTGCGGTTGCGTAGGTACTTGAGTTGTGACTTAGAATTGTTCGATTACGGTCGTCATCAAGCTCACGTTGCTTATCGATGGCGGCTTGTTCGGTCGTCGCATTTAAGGTACCGCCCATAAGCGGTTCGGCAAGCTCCTTTGAAGGAGAACGCCATTGATCAGTGCTGACTGCACCTCTGAGCGGTTGCGGCTCAACTGGCGCGGTAGATGCAGCTAGACTTTCGGCGTTGACGACAGGCACAGGTGCCGCGGCTGGCACAGTTTGTGCGAGCTCTTCGGCAAGCTTTTGCTCCGCCTCCTCGGCAGCTTGTTGCTGCTGAGTCTGCTGGACTTCTTGTGTCTGTTTTGCAAGTTCAGCCTCTGCCTTATTTGCTGCACTTTCCTGCTCTTTGGCTACTGCTTGATCAGTTACCTCTTGAATATCTCCCTGCATCTCATGCGATATTGAGAGCGAGCCATCTGCCGGTTTTTCTGTTTGTGGCGGAGCCTCCTTTGAAGAGCCGTCTTTATCACCTTTCTTCTGGTTATCTTCGACTGAAGACGAATCAGGTGCCTCGACCGCTATCTCGTGAGCTTCCTCGAGTTTCGTGGCAATGAGCTGTTGATTCGCACCTGCCGCCATCAACTGCGCGGCCTCTGTCATCACCTTTGATGTAGTCTTGTTATTGCTGAAGCGATCTGTCGCCGCAACGATTCCGGTCAAAAATGCCGTGGCAATTTGCTCATCAATGAGTTTTTTGTCGCCACCAAGAGACCCGCTAAGTTCAGCAAGCATCTCAGAGAAACTGCTCGCATCACGGTTGATCCAATTAAGACCTCCTAGTTTCTGATCGCTGTCATCTAAAGCAATGACCGCTACTGTGGCATCGTGAAGGATGCGACCATGCGCAGAAAGTGCTTTGTCGAGGTCTTCTTCGTTCTTTACTCCCACCGCTAACACGAATTCGACGTTATAGTCACCCTGGCTGAAATCGAGATCATCTTTGCTGATAGTTGTTCGGTACGGCGTGATAAATATCTTTACGACATCACCCTCGACTTTGTAGCGTAAATGGTCGGCTTTTTCTTTGTCGAGCGCAATGATAAAGTCTCGCAAACTATCGACAGTACTCTCAAACGTTTTTTCCGGATCAAGAAACGAGATGGCTGGCGGGATAGCACCGCTAAACACCGCAGTGGCGTGTTTGTTTAGCTTGTTTATCAGTAACGTAATACCAAGTGCTGCACTAAGCTCATCAACCGATGGGTTGCTATTGACTGTCACTAAAATATTGCTACTGTCTTTTATTTTGTCGACAATTTGCTGCTTAATGCCGGTGTCTGCCATCTGTTGGTATTCCTACTATTTCTATTTTTTTCAGAAGTTCAGCCTCACTATACCATAAGTAGTTTATTCCCGTCAATCATTTCATACCCTTTACAAACAGGGGTTAGTGAGCTATAATTATCCCTTGATTGAATTAGCAGCCAAATTAAGATAGAGGAATTATCATATGCCAATCATTAAATCAGCCATCAAACGTATGCGTCAAACGGTAAAACGTCGTGAGCGCAATGTTACCCTCAAGCGTGATATAAAGGGTGCCGTAAAAGCGTTTACCAACGCTCCTTCGAGCGCCTCTCTTTCTGCCGCTCATAGCGAAATCGATACGGCCGTCAAAAAAGGCCTTCTCAAAAAAGCAACCGCTGCTCGCCGCAAGGCCGCACTCAGCAAAACAGCAAAGTCTGCTGGCGTAACACTCGCTGCAAAAAAGAAATCTCCTACGGCAGCCGCAAAAAAAGCTGCTCCCGCGAAAAAAACTGTAGCTACGAAGACTGCGACAACAAAAGCTTCCCCCAAGAAACCTGCCGCCAAGAAAACTGCTACAAAAAAATAGCAGCTTACGTCTCCCCGCAATTGCCAACGCTAGTCGCTGCGTAACTCTACTGCCAACAGTAGTCTCTCGACGGCATCCCACGGCGTAACTTGCGATAGTTTCATTCGACTATCAAGCTCAGCACAAAGCGCAGTGATAGTGTGTAATTGCTCGCGCGTGATATGTCTGGACAGCGCCTGCATCTTTTTTATCACGAAAGGGTGAATGTTCGCTTCCTGTGCCAAATCATCACGCTTAGTGCCGGCGAGAGCAACAGTAACGAGCTGCGCCCACTGACTGAGGAGAAGTGAGAAAACTCGGTATGGATCATCGTTGAGACGCAGGTCCTCCAGCAGGGCCTTCCTCGCGCTTTGATTACCATTGATGGAAAGTTCAAGTAGGCTAAAGACCGAGTCACCTACCGGACGCGGCATCACTGCTGCTATCAACTCATCTGTTACTTCAGGTGAATCTTTCAGCGTTGCGAGCACCGTCACAAGTTGCTGCTGATCAATGGTGTACTGTCCAGGGCGTTCACCTACTCCCAGGGCGCGGGACACCATATCCTTGGTCTGGGAAGCTGACAACGACAATCCATACGACTGAGCTGTCGTTTGAAGCCATTGTTCGGCAGAGATTCGATCACGGTCTGTCAGTGGCTCCGCCGTCATGACAGTGGCTGCTGCTGCAATCGCTTTATACGCCTTGGTACGTCGATCGACAGCGGGTTCAATCAAGACAAGTGTGGTATCGGCGGAAATGTCGTCAACCCATTCGGAAAGCTTTTCCCACATCTCTTTTCGCTCCGACAAGCCATTCATAATGATCAACCGTGCGTTCGAAAATAAGCTTGTGCCCTTTACGGCATCCGCCAAAGTTCCGATCTCGAGTGCAGAAACATCGATATATTCGGGCATTTCTGAGGAAGAATTGATGATTTTTTGCACCAATTCTTGTGACCGATAGGAATTCTTGCCGACGATCAGTGTGATCATTATGCTATATCTCCATGCTCTTGCTGACACTGAGGACATACGTGAGTGCCCCGCCCAGCGACTCTCGTTTTCTTAATGATCGTATCACATCGTGGACACGACTGTCCTTCGCGGCGAAACACACGAGCAAAATCAATATAACTTCCCCGCTTACCCTCAGCGTTCACATAGTTGCGATCGGTGCTGCCACCTTTTTCGATACTAAGATTCATAACGTACTTGATCTCATGGAGTAGCAGCGCCAATTGCTCATCGGTTAGCTCACGTACTCGCGTGGCTGGATGGATTTTTGCGCCCCACAGTGACTCATCGGCGTAGATATTGCCAACTCCTGCTAGCACCGTCTGGTCGAGGATAGCAGCTTTGATTGTCGTGTTGCTGCGACGGCGGACACGTGGAATAAACTCGTTGCTCGTAAACGCTTCTTCGAGTGGTTCCGGCCCAACCCGCTGCATAAAATCAATATTCGGCACCTCCAAGGTAGGGTGCAATTTCATCCAACCAAATTTACGCTGATCATTGAAGTAGAGGTGTGAACCGTCATCAAACGTAATGTCGACACGCGTACTCCGATCTGGAAGCTCGCCAACAAGTGAATCGTTTGGATGCCCTGCACCAAAAACTTGCTCACCGCGATATACTAATTGTCCAGTCATTTTGAGGTGTATCACTAGTGTATAGTCATTATCTAGCTCAATCAGCAGTACTTTCGCACGGCGGCGGATTGCCACGACCCGTGCACCATAAAGAAACTCTCTGACATCTGCGGGATTATTGGGAAAGCTCTTTGGCGAGTCGATGCAGCGCACACGAGTAATCTTAAGACCGACAATAAGCCCTTCTAGGCCACGACGGACGGTTTCAACCTCTGGCAATTCAGGCACGGAAGTATTGCACTTTCTAGGGCTGACCATTCCGCGTATAGCTTGCGAGTAACTCAATCTGCCCCACAATCGCTGCTAGTGACCATGCGTGAGAGTAGTAACCAAAATGCGTCACATTGGTCCGCTTTACATCAATCGGTGGCATAGTATCTGGTACTTTAATCGCATTCACCACCGTCATAATACCCTCTTCGGGACAAATATTATCTTCGGAACCAATCATTACACTCAGTGGAATACCTTGGTCAGTAACTCTTTGTAGTTTAGATGCCACTAGCGCTGGGTCTGTACCGGTAATAGCGGCGACATCGTTTCGCAGTGCCAGCGGCCGTGTGACAAGTGAGTAGCCGAGTCCAAGCGCTGCCTGTGCAAGGCCGATCTTGCCCGGAATATCTTCTTTGCGCAAACTATATAAACCTTCGCGCACACCTTTGCTCATCATAGTATGCGGCCGCTCGCCCGGCGTTAGCCAGGCCGGCCCTGCAAACGACAAGCCCTGTACAGACTCAGGGGTTGCCAGAGCAGCATCGATGATCGCTTCATTGCCCCGGGAGTACCCGTGCAGCACTGTTATCCAATCGCTACCTTTTTCTTGCAGTATCGCTTCAAGCGCGGTCATGAAGGCTTCGCGGCGATAGGCAGGCTCGTCGCGTACCGACATTGCAATACGGTGGTCGGGATATGTGACACCCGCAACCAAAAAGTTCCCGCCATCGGCAAGCGCACTACTAGCCGCCCTCACCATCGCTTCGTCCTCTGCCCATCCCTGTGAATACGGAACCAGCACATCAGGTGCGCCATAGCGTTGCTGCGTAAAAACTGATGGGTTGAAAATATGCAGAATCATCCGCCCAAATTGGGTTTCAACATCGATCTTTTCTTCGCGAACGGCCAGCGTATCGCGAGCAAAACCTGTCGCATCAATCACTCGTACCATAGTATTTTCATTATACGCTTAGTAGCTGAGCATAGGTAGTGCCCTACTACGTTTAGAAGCTATATGGTGATTTCACCCCGTCGACCACAGCTTGGCCACCGCGCGTTTTTTGGTCTAGCGTTGGCCCGCCTGCTGATGCAAAACTGATTTCGGGAATATTCGTGTAGGTATCGAGCAACCCTCCATCACTTTTGACCATTCTGAGGCAATAAGTTTTACCGGCTACTGACGAATCAGTTGCCAGCGCGAAATCCCATAAGCCGTCGCTACCGGCAGCTACAACCGTACTAGCTGAAAATAGATTTACCTCTTGATAGCTTTGATAGATAGTACCTCTTACACCGTTTGTAGGATCACTACCGATAGAAGATATCGAAGCCGCATTTGTGGGTGTTACGTTATCATAAAACTTAATTATGTCGGGAACGGTGTAGTAGACAACTATTTGCATGTTATCGACATACAGCGTTCCTACCGGAACAGAATCACTCGTCCACCCAGAAAACATACCGCCAAAATTTGTATCATTTATCTCACTGGGAGTCCAAGTTGTGCCCCATAAATCAGTCGGTGAGCCATATGTATAATAAGCTGGGCTCATGTAGCTAAATGAAGCACTTGTCGCGTGATTTGTCCCCACCGGAATACCAGCTTTTGCCAATCTAACATTCGAATCCGACGCGTCATAGCCTTCATAGTACACCCTAACTTTCAGCTCAATACCAGAAATAGTAGCGTCAGGCCGAATATTGAATCCATGCTGCGAAGACTGTAAATAGTACGAACCAGTAGTTGCCCCTGCTAACTGCGCATATGTGCTGTCTTCTCCGGCAGCATTTTGTGGTGATGTCCAGCTAAACGTCCCGTACGATGTATTCTCAGAAACTATGGTAGAATTCGCTGTGACAGACTGGTTTTCTCCTCCGGGATTATTCACATCATAAAACATCTCCCCGCTAAACGAGGTATCACAGATACCTGAACGTTCAGCGTACTGTAACTTAAAATCTTGGTTTATCCCCAGGCTGGCTGTATCTACCGCCAAACGCTGACGAAGCCGAATAGGTGTACCTGCCGCAACACTATAAGCAGCAGTGTCTTGTGCAGCAAGAACGCTCCCCGGCGTTGTAGAGTCAGCATTACTATACCAACGATAGTTAGCTTGTGTGACCGTTGCGGCGACTATGGCTACCTCTGGTATAACACTATAGCCTCCGTTCAAAGTAGCGCCCGTACTCTCTTTCACAACACGTAAACAATAGTGCTCACCTGCGCTAACGCCACTAGTCATCAGCGCTATATCCCACAACATGTCTTGACCAGCTGGAGTTGATGTTGTGACTGATATGGGATTATCTTCGTTATAGGTTTGACCAACCGCCGTGACACCAGAGCGTGTCGGGTCGCTGGCATTAGTCAAATAGGCTGCACCGTTAGATGGTGTCACATTGTTGTAGAACCTTACTGGCGTTGCAGACGTCAAGACGTCAGCATAACTCTCACTGGTAAATGATGTATCACAGGAATTATCGGCGCCCCGCAGCGCGTATTGTAACTTGTACGTCAGACCCGCTAGTGCCGAGCCTTCGGACGATGATACGCCCAAGTTTATCCTTAAGCGAAATGGTACTCCCGAGCTCACTGAGGCCGCAGTATCCTTCGCAGCTATGGCAGTTGTAACAGAAGTACTATCTGTGTTGTCAAAAAACCTATAGCCCACCTGAGACACGCTCGCCGCTGGCTTAAGCGCAATCGTATGACCAATATTTACTGCTGCCGTGCCAGTGGTCATGGTTTTTGTACCCGTAGAGCCGGTGGTGGGCTGGATGATATCTTGCAAGCCAGATGTTGTACGCGTCGCCGCAGATCCGCCAGTACTCGCGTCTTGGCCACGCAACGACATACTACTTCCGGCAGTCATAGTGGTGCCCGTTGCCGTACTGTAAGCGGCAATAACCATCGTATTAGTAACTGTAGTCGTAACATCTGGAGCCGTCATAGAGGTTGATGAGGCATTCACCTGACTGTTTTGTGCATTTACTGGTGACGACACCGTATCCACACCACTATAACCCGATATGACCCCTGATGCTTTCTGTGACGAATTAAAACTAAACGTATATATACTATCGTCAGATGCTGAAGACTGTTTCCAAAAAACTGAGCTTTTTAAAATCGTTGTACTATCATTACTATTAATTAGCGTCCAACCTGCCGGAGGTGTGATTGTTGTACTTGTTCCACCACGAACCGAGATAACTGCTATCAAAATATCACCATCTTGCGCACCGCTAGGTTTGCTGACATTTAGTGTGGTAGCACCGCCCGCATTATTGCCAAGACCAGCTGCCCGATAACTTATAGCCGCACCCGCAAATCGAGAGACCACTAGTGAAAAAATCAGTGTAACAGTCATTAATAGGACTCCAAATTTTAATCCACGTGCCACCATAATCTAGGATTTCCTCTTATAACTAAAATTTATTTCTCCCGCACGTGCATAGTTATTCTGTCCAGCAACCACACGCACCTTAAATGTCACCATATCACCCGCAACCGGCGTACATGCACCGAGCGGCGATGCAACTGTCACTTGTACCCAAGTTGCATTACTTGACACTGCATTGCCGCTGGTACTGCACGCCGTACCACTACTGTCGACATACATTGCCACTGTCACTTGATCGGTCGTGGTTGATGTCCCCCAGCCCCAGATCTTAAGATTTGTCAGGCTGCCCGTGTCGTAATCGCTGGGTAGCTGGTAGCGAGCATACACATCGTAGTCCTGTGCACTCGCTTGGGTGGTTGTCCAAGCATAGTAATTATGTGTCTCTGTGGCGGCACAGACGCCCGTGTTGATATTGAGTCGTGAGGAGCCAGAACAAAAATCGCTGCTAAGTGAGCCGTTATTGCTAGTTCCGTCGCCAGTGAACGTTGCTCCTGGGTACTCTGCCGAAAGTGTAATTTGAGCGCTCGGTCGACCAGTACCTACATAGAGGAGTCCGCTCGCGCCAAGTGTGATACCGTCGCTCGTACTGCCAATCACCACTTGATTTGCGCTTGTATCGGCCGTCAGAAGAGTGGCACTGCTCGCATTTTGAATTTGGAGAGCACTTGCGCTAGTCGTCTTGAAAAGATTGGTTCCTGTCCACGTATTATTGGCGCTGAGGCTAGCGCCCGAGCCACTCCCAATACAGTCTGCCCATGCTCCATTCTGGTAGCAGCGAAACTTGTTAAGGCTAGTGTTGTAGTACATGGCCCCGTTGAAACCAGTTGGGTCAGTTGCTTGATTGTATGAATCGAGTACGAAGAGTGCGGCATTACTATCGGTTCCGAGTAGTCCTATCTGCACCGTAAAGTTAGTCGTGTCAGCCGTAAATAAATTTACTCCAGCGGCATTGTTGATCTGCACGGCCGTCGTCGAATTGATCACATTCTGCAAATTCACTCGCCCACCTACACCGAAGTCACCATTAAACTGCACACTTTGCCCAACTGTCAGTGCGCCGCTTATCTGCGCTGCCGACCCAACACTCAGCCCGCCATTAATGATTGCGTCACCCACCAACTGCGTGTTGCCATTGACAGACAACGTACCGAGCTCTGCCCCTCCGGCCTCGAGTTGCTGAACGTAGGCACCACCGACGTCATAGGTTGTGAGTGTATTGGACGTGTAATTAATGACGTAGGCGTAGCGACCAACAACGCTCACGGCGATTGGCAAGTTACCGGTACCAACAGTTCCAACACTAGCAGGAGCGGTCGGCGTCGATACATCATAAATACCGAGAGTGTTACCGGTTCCGTTTGTGACGTATACGTAGCGGCCTTGCACACTGAGAGACTGGGGTGAAGACCCAGTCGCAACTGAGCCGACGCTGGTTGGCGAAGCAGGATTCTTCACGTCAATCACATTGAGTGCGCTACCGCCATTGTCAATAATATAGGCATAGCGACCCTGAACCGAAACTGCTTTTATATTCGTCCCGATTACTAGTGAGCCTATTACGCTCAGGCTGGCGGGGTTACTAATATTCACAATGTTTAGTGTTGAGTTAGTATTATCAACAATATAGGCATACACACCCTGAATATAGACTGACTGCAATGCGCCTGCACCGATACTAAGCGAACCTGCAACGATTGGTGCGGACGGATTACCGACATCGACAATGGTAAATGTGCCGCTGTTACTACCGACGTAGGCGTAGCGACCTTGCACATACACCGAATATGCGCCAGCGACTGATGCTGACCCCATACTCGTTGGGCTTGCTGGGTTACTAACGTCATATATGCTTAATGTGTTACCAACTGCACTTGTCACGTAGGCGTAGCGACCTTGCACCGCCACGAAATAGGCGTTAGTACTCGAGATGGTGCCAACACTGACTGGGCTTGCTGGGTTACTTACATCAAAGACTTTAAGGGCACCAGACGTCGAGTTTGTAGTATAAGCATAACGGCCTTGCACAGCGACTGATCGGGTCGCCGTACCCACGGCCACTGAACCAAGTGAAGCAGTTGGTAGTCTGCCGCTGACATAGAGTTGGCCAGTACTTGTGCCAAGCGTGCCAACCATGAGCCGATTTGCAGTCGTGTCAACCCTCATAACCGTCGTTGAGCCAGCTGCATTTTGAACCTGAAAAGCTGTTGCGCTATCAACCTTGATTAAGTTGGTAGACGTCCAGGTGTTACTTGCCCCTACCTGCGCAAAAGCACTCGAATCCAACCCATCCAGTAGGTCGGAGTTGAAGCTGTAGGCGCTGGAGGCTAGTTTGTTTCTGGGGGTCATAGGTCCTTCAGTGTAGGATTCACAAGATGCACCAGTACAGGTAGCTGTAGCGGGGGTTGGGAGCTCTATCTCAAAGTACAGGGTAGCAGTGTCGGTGGTACTAAAGATATTAGCAGGCAGACTCGATACATCACCGAGCTGGACACTGAACAGACCGCCAGTGGTGACAGTAACACCAGTACTAGCGCTATTGGCACGTTGCTCACTCCACTTTAGGGTTCCCCCACTACTGGCATCATAGATACGGAATTTCATGTTGTAGGTACCAGCAGCCATAGGGTTACCAGAAGCATCGGTCAGGCGGCCTTGGAAGTTTAGCTTGTAGGGGATGGTGGTGAGGGCGTGAATATTATTAGATACGCAAAACAGCGCTACAAATCCGGAGATAAATGGTAGCGCGAACAATAACAACAACGATTTTTTAGTCGTGTTTATTATTTTTCTTCCCGTTTATTATTTATTTTCTCCACACCACTCAAAGGAAATGAGAGTATGGCTCATGGTATACTATAGTGCTTGTGGTTTGAAACGTCAAACGATGCAGTATTCAAATACTGGGTATAACTACCAAAGATGGTATGAACGTACTACTGTTTACTCTTGAGCGCCTGTGTCACTTTGCTATCATCGCGAAGATTTTGCCAAAACACAACCTGACTCGACTTTATGGACATGGCGTCTTCTGGGCCGTACACCTGATCACGTACACGCAAAAGTGTCGTAGCTTGCTCCGCCTCTTTGTCACTGGCCTGCTGCGGAGCTGTTTGTGCGGTATACGGGCTATTGATAACCAAGTACTCACCGTGAACATTCTGTAACTTACCAAAATATGCCTGTCCGTTTATAAGGTAGACCACTTGATATTTCGAGGGATCAATCAATGTATCACGACCATTGAGGACATATAACGATACAGCAAAAATTAGGACACTAATAAAGATCACCGCACCAAATACCGAGAATCGTGTCATCCTAAGCATGTCTCGTCGTAGAACAGGCCGCCTGCGTAACGTAGAAATTGCACGATCTTCATCGTTGCGCGCCCTACCACCCATTGATGTCATGTCTACTTTCATATTATTAGTATACCCGATTACCGCGGCGTCGTGAATTCCATCTCGGCTTGCAAGTAGTCGATGTCGACTGTCCGAGCCGTCGTACCGACCGATTTGAGTATTTGTGAACCAAAACCAAGCGCTCGAGCAGTACCGGTCGGGATATTGGCCGTATGAGTCGCCACTAGTGTGCCATTGATATAGAACCCGACACTGGTACCAGCTGCATTGACAATGATGCCAAGTTTAACCCATGTACCTGCACCGACTGCCGTGGTGGTGGTGGTCCACGTCCGAGTGCTGTTCGAAGACGTGACGACTTGCCAGTTTGCGCTCGCCGTCGAACCAGTCGATACACCACCTTCATCATAGACAAAACTGACAGCATCGACTTGGTTAGCCGTGGTCGAATCATAGAAGCCGACTACCATGCTATAGCGATTCGTCGCACCAGAAAGTGTCGTGACGTTGACGGCTGTTTCGTACAGTGTGAGCCCCCCACCTAATGCTAATGCATTTGTTGTCGAGCCGAATGCCGCTCGTCCGGTCGTCGTCGTACCAGTCGTCGAACGAAATGTACCAGGGCGGTTTGTGGCAATGGTTGCGTTACTCGTCGCTGTGGCAGCACCGGTGCCAGTCGAGCTGGCGAAAACATCACCCGTTGTCGTAAATGACCCCAGCAGGTCATTGGCATAGCGATAACCCGATGTAGAGTCAGTATTGCCGATACAATTACGCCATATGCCAGCTTCATAGCAGCGAAAGGCATCTTTCGCGGTGCTATAGTACATCGAACCAGCAACCCCAGTCGGGTCGGATGCCGACGAGGCGTTGCTGAGTACAAGGGTAATTGGATTGGTTGTCACCGCTGACCCGCCTATGTATATCCGCGCGCTTGTACTATCAGCGACAAATAGCTTTGTGCTGGCGGCAGTTTGTAGCGTGAAAGCCGTTGCCGACGCCGATGGCACAGTAAATTGCGCTGCACCAGTGCTGCTAACATCAAAGAGCGCTGTACCGAGCCCACCGGCATTACTCCCCCGCACGGCAAATAACGTACCAGCAATGGTGGTATCGGCATCTTGAATATCGAACCCGGCCCGTGTGGCATCAGCCTTGATCTCCGGTGTTGTGCCACCAGTCGAGGCGGTGTAGGCCGTCTGCAGCGTCGCGCCGCCAGCAGCAGTAATACAATCCGTCCATGCACCCTGGTAGCAGCGAAACTTGCCCGATGTGGAATTGTAGTACATCGCACCGTTGGTCGACGTCGCGCCCGCTCCAGGATCTGCAGTGTTGGTGTCGAGCACCAGCACCTGACTAGTGCTATCTGCAGTACCTATCTTGACCAGCGCATTCGTGGTGTCGGCCGTCAGCACATTGGTACCACTTGCGCCAACAGTAAATGCCGTGCTACTCGACAGATTTACGCCAAGTGTACCGGTAAAGCTGGTGTTGCCCCTACCTGCGCAAAAGCACTCGAATCCAACCCATCCAGTAGGTCGGAGTTGAAGCTGTAGGCGCTGGAGGCTAGTTTGTTTCTGGGGGTCATAGGTCCTTCAGTGTAGGATTCACAAGATGCACCAGTACAGGTAGCTGTAGCGGGGGTTGGGAGCTCTATCTCAAAGTACAGGGTAGCAGTGTCGGTGGTACTAAAGATATTAGCAGGCAGACTCGATACATCACCGAGCTGGACACTGAACAGACCGCCAGTGGTGACAGTAACACCAGTACTAGCGCTATTGGCACGTTGCTCACTCCACTTTAGGGTTCCCCCACTACTGGCATCATAGATACGGAATTTCATGTTGTAGGTACCAGCAGCCATAGGGTTACCAGAAGCATCGGTCAGGCGGCCTTGGAAGTTTAGCTTGTAGGGGATGGTGGTGAGGGCGTGAACAGAGGCCGGGAACGCAAAATTGACCAGGAATGCCATGATTACTGGTATTGCGAAGAATAACACCGCTTGAATTTGTCTTTTAGTGAACCTCAATTACTATCTCCGTTTAATACGGCTATAGTATAGTATACTGCTTATGACAACTATTTAACAGGGATTTTGGTCACTTTTTTGTGAGTACGATACCGGTGTTTTTTTCGTTGGTTATATACATAGAGCGCTATCACAATCAATGCAACAGCGATAATCGGCATGAGCCAACGCCAGTAGCCAGTTATCGCAAACACCACCTGTGACTTACTACCGCCTTCAGCCGAGGCTTCAATCAACAAAAATCCAAAATAGTTCCCTGGCTGGCGATAATCAATCGTGCGAGTTCTGCCAGCAAAAACGAGCGGACCCTCGACTGTTTTTTGTCCGTAAGGAACAGAGCCAACGACTATCTTTGGATAATACCCAGTATACTTTGCCGGATCGGCTTGATTCATAACATCGATAGTGGCAGTAAGTTCCGAGCCAACCTGGAAGAAGGAGGCAGCAAGTGCTGAAACCTTTGCCTCGTGACCTGCGGGTGTGCCGTTTTGAATTGAAAGCAACGTCCCAACTCGCGCTGCCTGCGCCATTCCGTTCGATGACGGTGTCGATGCCGCAAAGATCGCTGCATAAGTGTCACCCGCTGGCAATACTGATCCATCCAGCAAAAATGCCAGATGGATTACTTCTCGAGGTCCCAACCTAACACTATCAAGGTCAAGCTGAATGCCTTTTGCGATATGCGGGTCGTCATAAAACTGCAATGATCCATTATTATCAGTTTGCCGAAATGCCTGGACAGTGAATGTGACCGTTACTGCGACCGTATCGGGGTTGGCGATATCGACAAATCCTTTTTTCTTCTCGCCCGTGCGGAGTGTTGTTCGATACTCAAGCGGCGTGACCTTAAGCGATACAGCCTGCACCGAATGAGTACCCCCACTGACTCCGATCAACACACCGACGACGCTCGCCAAAACTAATCGACATTTCATGGAGTGATTGTACCTGTCACTGTCACGATATTGCTATACGGCGTGATTGTACTCACCTGCGTCGTCGATACATCTGCTCGAATTTTGAGAGTAACATAATCTTTTGCGGTCGGCATGCCGGTACGTGTATAAAAAGTGGTGGCGGTACCGGGAAACGCTGCATAATTTGCACCACTGCCCCATGATCCCGGTATAGCAGTAGCATTCGTCGCCGTAAGACTAAATCCGAGACCCTTAGTTGTCCCCTCGTTCCAGGCAACCGGTGAAGCAATCGTACCACTGGAAATAGCAGGGATTGTATAGGAACCACTCGTCAGATCATTGTTTTGGTTAATCGCAAGCGTATAGCTGCTAGCATCAGTTTCGACCACTGCGTCAGCAAGCACATTGTTTGATACGCCCGGTGTAATTGTGCCCAAAGTGACACCACTCGAGACGCCCGCCGCCTGCGCATCATACTCAGCTTTGACCTCATCGGCCGAGAGCGATCGATTAAACATTTTCACCTCATCAAGCGAACCATTAAAATACCTACCAAGGCCGCGCATTGCGCCAATCGTTAGATACGATGAGCTGTCTTGCAGTGAACTTGGTATCGTTCCTAAGCAGACAGACATTGGGCGGACAACACCATCAATGTATACCTTTGCTCGGTCGAGCGCGGTACTTTGCGTACCATCATAGACAAGCGCAACATGATGCCATGAACCAGCCGACCAGGCTCCGTCTGTATCGACACAGTTTCCGCCCGTATCGCCCTGGCTGTTCGCGATAAAAACGCGCAGAACACTTGCACTTGTTCCGGTCTGCAGCGCCCATGAACTACTCACTGCTTGATTCCAATGAGCAATTAGTGCCTTGTCCGTTGATGCTGATGCCTGATTTGCCCAGAGCGAGACTGTCATGTTCTGACTAAACGTGAGGTTAGTACTATCGGGTACCTGCACATACGAGCTAGCATTGGTGTTTACCGCATTTCCTATCTTTCCCGTCGTCCACGTTGTTCCGGTTTGAAGATCGGCATTACTAGTGTTTATACTGCTATCTCTGGTGAACGTACCGCTATTTTCTTCGAGTGGGTAATACGCCTTCAAACCACTTGGCTGCAAGCTCAGGGTCAAACTCTTATCTAACTGCGCCACGTATCCCATTCCTACCTTATAACTGCCACCCTGTCCATTGCCGACAATACTCTCACCGCCGCTACTCGTTAGTTTGTAACTTGTGGAGCTCTGTGAACCACCGAAACTATTGCCGACGACACTGGCATCAATCACATAATGAGACGAGCTATATCGATCAGCTCTCACTGTGCTAACAAAACTACCGCCTATCATAATGGCAAGTAGCAGCACACCTACGTTCCTCACAGATACCCTCATGCTTTTCTCAGTATATCAGAGACAAACTTATGCGAGAAATAGAATGACGATAGTGATAATGATAAGTCCGGAGATACGCAGGAGAACCAGGGGATGGCTACGGAGGACTAGCGGCAATGGACGGGCGCGCCAACCAAGTTTTACGTAACGAACATAGCGATAACCATCGAGGAGCGGGCGCGCCAAAAATAGTAGTGCGAGTCCAACAGTCATTCCTGTAAAGCGCTGGGCCATCCGTGGTACAGAGCTAAAGGAGGTCGGTGATGCAAAATCCAACCACACCAGCAGCTTATAGAACCCATCGGAAATAATTTTTATCGGCGGAAGGCCTTCTAAAAACTCAGTGATACCCGGCCCAGTCACTGGTGTCGTAGTACCAGGGTTCGATGCTGTCCCGGGAGTTGATGGGTGCGTGATAATAACAGCTTGATCATAGGTAATCGTTATCTCAGCAACAGGTGTTGTCTGCTGACAAATATCGACACCCTCAAATCGAAACACGTGACTACCGGCCGTCATAGTCGCAATGTAACTAAACGTAGTTGCACCAGTGTTAAGCGGTATGACGCCATCATACTGACCATCACGGTAGACAGAAATTTGCGATATCCGGTTGACCACTCCTTGTATCGTCACAGGGACCGAGGACACAGTCGAATTTGCCACTGGAGAACTAATAGCCAATTGCGTGCTTCCAGAGGTACCACAAATACCAACATTGATGGTTGTGCCACTATTTGACGTGAGAGCATAGCTAGGGGCGGCCCCCAAAACTAGGGTCATGGTGACCACTGCAGCAACGGCAACGCGCCTAACGACGGCGTGTCTGGTGACTACGTATCGCATAAACGACACCCGTTGCTATCAAGACTACCACAAGGAGAATAAACCACTGCGGTGCGACAAATACGTACGAAGACTGGGTTGTGGTATTGCCCAACACCGTTGTACTGACCGTGACTTTATAGAACCCCAACCACGATGCCTGATCCCAACTCATAGGAATCGTCCGAGTGATACCGGGCAGCACGATATGGTCCGAGCTTGTCGTTTGGTATTTTGTATTGCCGAAGACATCTTCCACTCGGTAGCTAACGGTGGGGAAAAAATCCGTATTACCTGTGTTCTCGATATGGACCGATGCTTCAAGCGGCGTCTGAGACTGATACCCGTCGATCTGAATCTGCTTAACTGCACCCGCCGGTTTTAGATCACCTGTAACCGTACTATAGATGATCATCCCTACGCGCTTCTTTCGTCCAAGCGACACACCCTGAGTATCGGACGATTGCGGCTGCGTCTCTGCAAATATCACCCCGTAGTGTCCACCGGGCGAAGCGGTGTCTTTGACGCGAATTGTATACGGCACCCGTACGGACTGATGTGGATCAATGTGCCACCTAGTCTGCGCGAAGGACACCCACGTATTGGCATCGGCGTTTGCTGCCTTACTCCCCTGATAGATAGGTTGGCTTGTTACGGGATCAAGTGAGTATGGCTCTGCGTAGACTAAGAAGTCGTATGCCACTTCACCATCGTTGAGGATAGTAAACGAATCTTCCTTTGTTGATCCGGGATCAAACGTATACTTCTTACTGGTTGGAGACAGGGTGATACTCTCTACCTGATCCGCCGCATGGACTGCCTGGGGTGCACTCGCTACCAAAAATGTTCCTGCCACGACAAGTGCGCATCGTGCTAATACCGTAATTCTCATGTTAGCTAGTATACCTCGATAAGCACAAGCGGACAACTCTCTGGTACGAAAACCGCCCCAGAAGCCGGAGCGGTTTATTATTGCGATCACTCAAATATACTAGTTGGTTGTTGCCGTATAGGTGACAACATCTGAGTAGTTTCCGTCAGCGATAGTGGTG